>NZ_CP039393.1:901873-1202497 GCF_004803695.1 Muribaculum gordoncarteri | reverse complement strand
CAAATACCGCGACTACCTCCGATTCCTGCGTCAACGCGAGATTGACAAGGCTGACAGCAATGCACGTGGAAACAGGACATTGACCAAATCTTATAAGAGCCCTGACAGGTTCCTTTCCGAGACCTACGCCACAGAAGACGGCGAGGTTGCGGTATTCAGAACCGTCTCCCTGAATCTTGACGCCATATCAGAAGAAGAAAAATATGACGGCTTCTATGCGATATGTACGGATCTGTCTGACAATGTGACGAAAATCATCGAACTGAACCATAACCGCTGGGAGTCGGAGGATGCCTTCAGGGTCATCAAGACTGACTTCAAGGGTCGACCCGTCTTCGTCTGGACGGCGGAACACATAAGGGCCCACTTCATTGTCTGCTTTATCACACTACTGCTCTTCAGAATAATGGAAAAGGAACTGAACTATAAATACACATCCTCCGCTATAATTGAGAAACTACGGTCAATGACTATGAACATAGTCAAGGGAGAAGGCTACAAGCCTAACTTCACACGGGATGATCTTACCGATGACCTACATGCCAAAGCCGGCTTCAGACTCGACACCGAGATTGTTACTCGTCAGAAAATCAAACAGATTATTGCTAATATTAAAAAAGGTTAAATATAGATAACCCCATTCCAGTGCTACATATATAGACCCTTTTGCACATGGCTTCACGCCAATGTACAAAAGGGTTTGCTCGTTTTTGGACTGTAAAAGATGGGAAATTTACAAATAATCCCCGTATTAGCAGAATAAATCGTACCTTTGTAAGTAAATTTTTCTTTCAGACAATGGCAGCCATAATAAATATTGAAACTTCAACCGATGTGTGTTCGGTTGCTCTCACCTACAACGGACTCGTTGTCATGCAGCGTGACGATGAGTCGGGACATAATCATGCAACCATGCTGAGCGGCTTCATAAAGGACGCTCTCGACCAGGCAAAGTTCAACGACATAAAGCTTGAGGCGATTGCCGTGAGCATCGGTCCGGGCAGCTATACGGGATTGCGCATCGGTCTTTCCGAAGCCAAAGGTCTTGCCTACGCGCTCGATTTGCCTCTTATCGGCGTAAGCACTTTGCAGCTGTTGACTGCCGATGTCATGTTCCGTGAATTTTACGACGAGAACGTTATGTTTGCTCCCATGATCGATGCCCGTCGAATGGAGGTCTATACAGCAGTCTACGACTACGCTCTTGAGGCACTCATGTCGCCCCGTCCGTTGATTCTCGACAATGACAGCTATATTGAATATCTAAATCGCGGTCCCGTGGTATTTTTCGGCAACGGAAGCGACAAAGCGCGTGATGTAATCAACCACCCCAATGCCTCCTTTGTCAAGGGAGTAAAACCTCTCGCATCATCAATGATGGCTCTAGCCGACAGGGCTTTCATGCGCAGCGACTTCCTTGATCTCGCCTATTCCACCCCTGAATATCTGAAGGAATTTCAGGCGACCGTGCCAAAATCAAAATTAGGCTTGTAATAAAATCATTCATCAATGAAAGTTACCGAACTAATCGCGTCACATGGTAAGACGGGATTCTCCTTTGAAGTGCTTCCGCCCTTGAAAGGCAAAGGCATAGCACAACTGTTTCGCAACATCGACATTCTCAAGGAGTTCAACCCTCTGTTTATAAACATAACCACCCACCGCAGCGAGATGGTATATAAAAATACGCCCGACGGACTCTACCAGAAAGTCAGCGAGCGAAGCCGTCCCGGGACTGTGGCTGTGGCCGCGGCCATACAACAGAAATACAACATACCGGCCGTACCCCACATTATATGCAGCGGATTTTCCAAAATCGAAACCGAATATGCCTTGATTGACCTTAATTTTCTCGGCATAACCAATATATTGATTCTCCGTGGCGACAAGGCCAAGCATGAAAGCCGCTTCATTCCCAATGAAAACGGATATTCCCACGCATCGGAGTTGCAGCTTCAGATAAATGAATTCAACCGTGGCTATTTCATCGACGGAACCAAAATGGACATCATAACCGGCGAAACATTCAGTTACGGCGTGGCCGGCTATCCCGAAAAGCATGACGAGTCGCCCAATCTCGACATGGATATAGCCTATCTGAAACAGAAGATCGACAACGGAGCCGAATATGTGGTGACGCAAATGTTTTTCGATAACTCAAAGTATTACGACTTTGTCGACCGCTGTCGCAAAGCCGGAATAAACGTGCCCATAATCCCGGGACTGCGTCCCATCACCACAATCGGGCAGCTCAACATCCTTCCCAAGGTATTCCATGTCGACATGCCCATGCAACTTGTGTCGGAACTTATGAAATGCAAGGACGACAACGATGCCAAGGAAGTAGGTGTGGAATGGTGCAAGGCCCAGTGCCTCGACTTAATGGCTCACGGCGTTCCGAGCATCCATTTCTACTCGCTCAACTCGACCCGAAGCGTGGAGCGCGTGGCAGCTTCCATATATTAACCGATCTCTCCTAACGATACCAACGATGAAATTCAGCGACATACCGTCACACGAATCAGCAAAGCAACGCCTTCGCGACATGATTGACAACAATCGCATACCTCACGCACTGCTCCTTGAAGGCCCTGCGGGAATAGGTAAGTTTGCGTTGGCACGTGCTGCCGCACAATACATACACTGCGAAAACCGCATCGACGGTGACAGTTGCGGAAAGTGTGCCGCTTGCCTGCAACATCAGTCATTCAACCACATCGACACTCACTTCGTATTTCCTGTCGTAAAGCGCAAAAACAGCAGCGGAGCCGTAGTTTCGGACGACTACATAGGCGAATGGCGTGATTTCCTGCGTGACAATCCCTACATGGATTTCCAGCAATGGCTTGTGTCGCTCGACTCGCCCAATGCACAGCCCGCCATCTATGTAAGCGAAAGTGAGCAACTTGTCCACAAGTTGAGCTTCACGGCTCACAGGGCACGCTACAAGGTAGTGCTGCTGTGGTTGCCTGAACGACTCAATGTCGACGCTTCCAACAAGCTGCTGAAGCAAATCGAAGAGCCGTTTGGCGATACTCTCTTCATCATGGTCAGCAATAATGCCAAAGCGATACTCCCCACGATATATTCACGCACACAGCGAATAGAGCTTAAGCGCCTGCCCGACGATGTGATAGCCAACAGCCTCATAACGCGTTACTCAATCGATGAAACCGATGCAATGGCTCTCGCCCACAATGCCGAAGGCAACATGATAAAGGCAATCAACAGCATAAGCCTAAGCAAGGAGAGTCATCGGTTCCTTGAACTCTTCATGGAACTCATGCGCCAATCCTATCAGCGCCATGTCAAGGAGCTTAAAGCATGGGCCACCGATGTAGCATCGCTCGGTCGCGAACAGGAGTTGCGGTTTTTGGACTATTGCCAACGGCTTATACGCGAGAATTTCATTTACAATCTCAACGTTCCGCAGCTCAACTATCTGAATCGCGAGGAGGCCTCATTCAGCAAGAATTTCGCCCGGTTCATCAACGAGCGCAATGTAATCGACATTGTGACTGAACTTGACAACGCCTCCAAGGACATTGCCGGAAACGGCAACGGCAAGATTGTGATGTTTGACCTTGCCATAAAGATGATTCTGCTGCTTAAACGTTGAGCCTCGACCCCAAAATGCAATCGTTCCTGAGTAAAATAGCACAAGTGTATTGCGCCCGCGAAAGTGACGCAATGCTCGACTATTGCTTCATATTTCCCAATAAGCGTAGCGGTACATTCTTTCGCAAATTCCTGACCGAGCACACCCCTGCCGGACAACCGATGATTGAACCTGAAGTAACGACAATCAGTGATTTCATCGCCGAATTTTCCGATAAGATAGAGGCGTCACGTTACGACCTCCTCTTCACGCTCTACAATGAATACAACCGGCTGACCGATGAGATTGAGGATTTTGACCGTTTCGTGTTCTGGGGCGATATGCTCATCAATGATTTCAACGATGTTGACAAATACATGGTCGACGCACACGAGCTGTTTGCCAATGTCAAGCATCTCAAAGAGATAAACTCCGACTATCTAACCGATGAGCAAAAGCAGATAATAAACGAATATTGGGGTGAAAACCTGCCTCTCGGTTCAAGCGAACGATTCTGGACTCATGTCACAAATGACGGAGAGCCTCACAAGAATCGTGACGATTTCATGAAGCTGTGGCAGGTGCTGGCTCCGCTTTACGACAACTTCCGGACAAGCCTTGCCAATCGCGGACTATGCTATTCAGGTATGCAATATCGTGAAGCCGCCGATAATCTCAAGCACCTTACCCGCGACGACATCCCCTACTCCCGTGTAGTCATCGTGGGATTCAATGTTCTGTCGATTGCTGAGGTAAAAATATTCGAGCGCCTGCGGAATCTCGGAATCGCCGATTTCTATTGGGACCTTAACTTCCCCGAATTCATCCGCGAAACCAACTCAGCGGTACACTTCGTAAAAAAATACATCAAGAAATTCCCGTCACGCTACGACCTGAATCAGGAGCCAGTCACGACACTGCCCGAAATAGAGATCGTCGGTGTTCCGTCAAATGTGGGTCAGGTGAAGCTCATTGGGCGTATGCTTGAACACATGGCTGCCGATGGCACAGTGTCAAATCCCGCCAACGCTATCGACACCGCCGTTGTGCTGCCTTCGGAGGAGCTGTTTATCGAGTTGCTGCACTCATTGCCTCCGGTTTACACCTCAGTCAACATCACCATGGGTTATCCTTTAAAACTTACTCCCATGGCGGCATTGTTGCGCAACATCGTGTCGATGCACCTGCGCGCCAAGAAAATACGCGGCGAATGGTGTTTTTTCCATGAGGACATAAAAGATGTCATATCTCACTCCCTCCTGACAGCGATAGCCGGCAAGAGTTGTGAGGCGATAAAGGAGTATCTGAATGTCAATCGACTGTTTACAGCACCGGCAAAGGACATCAGAGAGCGTTTCCCCGAACTGTCGACAATATTTTATCCTGTCGATGACCTGAAAGAGGCCGGTAAAGTGTTTGAATACACATTGTCATTGATTCAGTTTATCGATGATGGACTACAGCATACAGCCGACGACAAGGAGCGGCATGCACTCGAGCACGGATTCCTGACACGTTACAGGCAATCGGTGGAACAACTCGCACGAGTTGCCGCAAAATACAACATAACGATGAAGGAGAACACATTCTTTCATCTGATTGAAAGGACAGTTTCGGGGGAAAGTGTAAACTTCATAGGAGAACCGTTGAACGGACTGCAAATCATGGGTGTACTCGAAACCCGTGCACTTGACTTTGACAACATCATAATTCCGTCGATGAACGAGCGCATATTTCCGCGCAAGCACTATACACGATCGTTCATTCCCGATCTGTTGAGGCGATGCTACGGCATGGCCACCATCGAGTTTCAGGAGTGCATATACTCCTACTACTTCTATCGCTTGATTTCGAGAGCGTCGCACGTAACGTTGTTATATGACGCACGCACAACCGGAGCCCGCAGCAGCGAAATGTCACGCTACCTGTATCAGCTCCTTTATCTATATCCCGACGGGAATGTGCGTCATCGCAACGCATTTTTCGACATACCCGCCACTGGCAGGAACAAACCGCTTGAGATAAAGAAGTCACCTGACATAATGAGCCGTATCAACCGATACCTCGCGTCAAGCGATGAAAAGCGTTACCTGTCGCCGTCATCAATAAACTGCTACATAAACTGTCCCCTGCAATTCTATCTGCAATATGTGTGTGACCTCTACATTGATGACGATATCGTCGACTATATGGATGAAAGCACGTTGGGAACCATAGTCCATCGTGTAGCCGAGTTGTCGTATAAGCGCTGTCGAGGCGACAAACCGGAAATAAAAATCACTTCCGAGCTGCTGGATTCGCTCATGAACGAGAAGGTGGAGCTCGAAAGGCTCATAACACGCTCAATCAACGAAGTTTACAACAAACTCCCCAACAGCTCGCCGAATCCCGATTCGGAATATGTCAATGACACGCCGTTATTCGGTCAGGCACTGGTTATAGGCCGCACAATAGTGCATTTCATGAAGAAACTGTTTGAACTTGAAAAACAGTGGACTCCATTCTACTTTGTGGAGGGAGAAAAGAAATATCGTTGCGCCTATAAGCTGAATGATGAAGTAACCGTAAATCTCACATCAACTATCGACCGTATCGACCGAATCGTCGACAACAATATAGAACGGGTGCGCATAGTGGACTATAAAACCGGCGGCGACAATACCGATGTCAAGGATTTCGTGAATCTGTTTGAAAAAACCGACAGCAACAAACGCGCAAAAGCTGTGCTCCAGCTATTCATCTACAGCAATGTCTACGCGATAAAAAACAATTACCACGGGCCTTTGCAACCGATGCTCTATTGCTTCCGACAATTCAGCATCAACGGCATCCAACCGGTAAAGATAGCGAAAGAGCCGTTGACCGACTACCTGATTTACAACGACGAGTTCAAGAAGAGATTGTCAGCGAAACTGAGCGACCTGTTCAATCCCGAAATTCCATTCACCCCCAATCCGCATAGTGACACCTGCAAGTATTGCAAGTTCAAGCTTATATGCGGACAAGCAGTAGAAAACTGATGGCCGGACTATACATACACATTCCCTACTGCCACTCAAAGTGCAGTTATTGCGACTTCTGTTCGACACCCAATATAGAAACTGTCGAAAACTATGTCACAGCCCTCATCGGAGAATACCGATTGCGCAAGGATGAAGTCAACGAGCCGTTGAGCACTGTATATATAGGCGGAGGCACACCTTCAATACTACCCGTGACGACATTGTCAAGGCTGGTTGAATCGTTAGGCCATCCGGTATTGGAAGAGTTCACCATTGAAGCCAATCCCGAGGATGTAACTCCTGAATGGGTCGACGCAATAACCCGCATGGGCATAAACCGCGTAAGCATAGGGATTCAATCGCTTGTCGACAGCGAGCTTAAAGCAATAAACCGACGACACTCGGCGGCCCGAGCCGAGGAGGCATTGATGACACTGAAGTCAGGAGGTATAACCGAAATAAGCGGCGACCTGATATACGGGCTTCCCGGACAATCGCTTGAATCGTGGAACTACTCACTCAACAAGCTCATCGGTTACGGACTGACTCACATATCGGCCTACAATCTGTCATACGAACCCGGCACACGACTCTACGCGCAGCTTATAAGCGGCAAGGTAAACGAAGCCTCCGATGAAACAATCGAGTCGATGTATGCCCTGTTAACCGACTCACTCCGTAAAAACGGATATGAGCACTATGAAATTTCCAACTTTGCCAAGCCGGGCCATCGCGCACGCCACAACAGCAACTATTGGAATATGACCCCCTACATAGGGGTGGGCGTATCGGCCCACAGCTTTGATGGAAAGATAAGACGCGCCAACGGCAACCGCATAAAAGATTATATAAAGTCGATCAACAGCACAAACACATACTATGAAGTCGAAGAAGAGTCGCCCGAAAACATATTAAATGACTATATAATAACGGCATTGCGTACCCGCGAGGGAATCAACCTCAACGATATGCGACTGCGTTTCGGCTCCGATACCGTAGAAAACCTGCTGTCATCGGCAAAGCGGTACATCGCCGGCGGTCGGCTCATAAAAACCGATGAATCGTTAAGCTTGTCGGAAACGGCAATATTGATATCCGATTCAATATTCCGCGACCTCATAGTCTAATCATGGTGATAGGGCTCGCCACGCAATATCGTCATGGCACGATAGGTCTGCTCAACGAAAAACAAGCGCACCATTTCATGCGAAAATGTCATCTTGGACAATGAAATCTTATCATCGGCCCTCTCATACATTGCAGGAGAAAATCCGTATGGGCCGCCGACGACAAACACAAGCCGCTTTGACACGGTAACGCTTTTGCGGTCGATATACGATGCAAATTCACGTGAAGTCATCTCCTTTCCCCGTTCATCCAAAAGCACCAGCACATCACCGGGAGTCAATGCATTAAGGAAAAGCTCGCCCTCCTTCTCCTTCTGCTTCTCCTCGGTCATTGCCTTGGTCGACTTGATGTCGGGAATATATCGGATGTCAAACGGCATATAATAATTGGTCCTTTTGACATAATTGTCAATGCCTTCCTGCAAATAACGCGCCGAAGTCTTGCCTATAACCATCAGTTCTATTTTCATGTCATGGAGTGTTTATACCGCAAAATTACAACAAAATCATGCAATATTTCACCCCATAATGTCGCGAATGAAAAAATTTAATCATTTGCGGAATCATTGATTACATCGATTGGCCGGAGTTTGTGCTTATCGCTCCTTTATTTAGGAATTTTTTGTAATTTTGCATTGTTACAAATTATATAAGATATGAAAACGAGAGATGAACTGATTGATGATTTGCTGACACTGTCATTCGCCGAGGATGTAGGCGACGGCGACCACACCACCCTCAGCACTATTCCCGCCGATGAGATGGGCAAACAGCGCCTTATAATAAAAGAGCCGGGAGTGCTTGCTGGTGTAGAGATTGCACGAAAAGTATTTGAAAAATTCGATCCGTCATTGAAGATGACCGTATTCATCGAGGACGGAGCACGAGTAAAGCCGGGCGACATAGCATTTGAGGTTGAAGGATCGGTAAGATCACTGCTTCAGACCGAGCGCACCATGCTCAACATAATGCAACGAATGAGTGGAATAGCAACCACTACAGCACGCTATCAGGACAAGCTCAAAGGGCTTAAGACCAAAGTTCTTGACACCCGCAAAACCACACCCGGCATGAGAATGCTGGAAAAAGAAGCCGTAAAGATAGGCGGAGGCTGCAATCACCGCATAGGATTGTTTGACATGATTCTTATAAAGGATAACCATGTCGACTTTGCAGGAGGCATAAAGGAGGCCGTAGATGCGGCAAAGAAATATCTTAAGGAAACGGGACGCGATCTGAAAATAGAGCTGGAAGTGCGCAACACCGACGAAATCAATCAAGCGCTTGAAGCCGGTGTCGACCGCATAATGCTTGACAATTTCACTCCCGAGCGTACACGCGAGGCTGTGAAACTGATTAACGGTCGCACCGAAATCGAATCATCGGGCGGCATAACCTACGACACATTGCGTGACTATGCCGAATGTGGCGTCGACTATATATCGGTAGGCGCACTCACCCATTCAGTCAAAGGCCTTGACATGAGTTTCAAGGCATGCTGAAAAAGCGTCTATTTTACGATTGAAAGCATTGCATCAACGGTAAAGCCTGCGAAACCATCAATCAATTCGTGGGCTTTGCCTTTAAGCATATCGGCAGGAAGCGTAGTGGCCAGACCGATTACAGTGGCGCCGGAAGCCATACCTGCAGCAAGACCCGATATAGAGTCCTCAAATACAAAACAATCCTCAGGATTGCAACCTATGCTTTCAGCTCCTATGATGTAACTTTCAGGATCAGGCTTGGACTTTGTAACATCGGAACCGGTAACTATTGCATCAAAATATTCAGGGAGTTCGGGATGCTGTGCATAAAGTCGCTGCATCTTATTCTCGCTGCTGCTTGTCACGATGGCCATAGGGATGTTGCGGTTCTTGAGTTCAGTTATAAACTCAATGACTCCCTCGCATATAGGATATTGCATCTCGGCCTCAAACCGGTTTATACGCTCAAGCACATCGGCACTCGCCTCAGGTGACGGGAAATACTTGGCAAGAATCTTCTCTATGGTAGAACCTTTTATGGCAAGGGAGAAATTCTCCTCACCGGTATCATATAACTCGGCTATACCGTCGTAAAATTCACTATATAAGCGTTCACTGTCAATCAAAACGCCGTCAAGGTCAAACAAAACACCTCTTCTCTTCATTATATCTTAAATATTATTTTATGCAAATTTAATATGAAAACATCTCTCACTTGCACTTTTGTTTGTTAATTTTGCAAAAACCAAAATTAGTATATGGCTAAAATAGAGAGTCCGCTTACATTAGGAACAAAATCCATAAGCAAGCTTTTGGTTCAATACTCCGTGCCCGCAATCATTGCAAGCGTGGCTACATCGCTATACAATATAGTCGACAGTATATTCATAGGACAAGGCGTGGGTCCAATGGCCATAGCCGGACTTGCCATCACATTTCCATTGATGAATCTTGTCGTTGCATTCTGTACGCTGATTGCCGTTGGTGGCGCCACGATAAGCTCAATATTCATCGGACAGAAAAACGAATCACGTGCAACCGATGTCGTCAACAATGTAATGGTGCTGTGTCTTATTCATTCGATACTGTTCGGAGGACTCACTCTTATATTCCTCGACGATATATTGATTTTCTTCGGAGCAACATCCGAAACCATTCCCTATGCCAGGGAGTTCATGAGAATAATACTTTACGGTACACCGATTTCCTATGTATTCATAGGCTTGAACAACCTGATGCGAGCTACCGGCTATCCAAAGAAGGCCATGATATCGGCACTGCTGTCAGTGCTTGTAAATGTCATACTCGCCCCCATCTTCATTTTCAAACTTGGCTGGGGCATTTCAGGCGCTGCAATTGCCACTATATGCGGACAATTCTCGGCATTCATCTGGGTACTGTTTCACTTCATGTCAAAGAGCAGCTTCATCCACTTCAAGATGAACAACCGCTGGTTCACACCTACCATAATACAACGCATATACGCTATAGGTCTGTCGCCATTCCTGATGAATGTATGCGCCTGCATTGTCGTAGTGTTTATCAACAAGTCACTCCTTGACTATGCCGGAGCCGACGGCAACCTTGCTGTAGGTGCTTACGGAATAATCAACCGCACCACGATGTTTTTCGTCATGATTGTGTTTGGTGTCACGCAAGGCATGCAGCCTATACTCGGATTCAATTTCGGAGCCAACAAATGGGACCGTGTTAAAAACACGCTCTACATGGGAATATGGATAGGCATAGCGATAACCGTCGTGGGATTTGCTGTAACCGAGTCGTTTCCCGACACAATCAGTTCGTTCTTCACCAAGGACCGCACCCTTATCGACATGGCACGTAACGGATTCAGGATATACTTCATATTCTATCCTGTCGTAGGATGCCAGATTGTGATACAAAACTTCTTTCAGTCAATCGGAAAGCCGAAACTGTCGATATTCCTGTCGCTGACCCGACAATTGCTATTCCTCATACCATTCCTTATAATACTTCCAAAGTATTACGGCATTGACGGTGTGTGGGCAAGCATGTGCGGCTCCGACCTGGTAGCATTTGTAACCGCAATCGTAACGCTGATTATTGAAATCAGAATACTTAACAAGCGTTTCTTGAATATAAAACCAATAGAACAGGCTGTATAAAAAGATGATTGAAGAGATAGCCTTACGTGTCGAACCGCGTATTGCGGCCGACATGAATACACTGATAGCACAAGCGGCCATTAAGTCACGCATCGACCGCAAGCGCATAAAAGGCGCAAAAATAGTAAAACGGTCGATTGATGCACGACAGCGCAAGGTGATGGTCAACATAACCCTGCGTATATATATCGACGAGATGCCGTCAAACACATCATTAGGCATCAAGCCGACTTACCATGATGTAGACGATGCACAACAGGTGATTGTGGTAGGAGCCGGTCCCGCCGGACTTTTTGCCGCACTGCGACTTATCGAGCTCGGACTAAAGCCGGTTGTGCTTGAACGCGGAAAGGATGTCGACGAACGACGCAAGGACATGGCAAAGATTGCACGTGAGAATATAGTGAATCCCGACTCCAACTATTGCTTCGGCGAGGGAGGAGCGGGAGCATATTCCGACGGGAAACTATATACCCGCAGCAAAAAACGCGGATCGGTCGACAAGATACTGTCGGTTTTCCACTGTCACGGAGCATCGGAGGAGATACTCGTGGATGCACACCCCCACATAGGCACCGACAAGCTTCCCGATGTCATAAAGGCCATGCGCATGACAATAATACGACACGGCGGCGAAGTCCACTTCAACACACGCGTCACCGACCTCAATATCGACGGCGATACCGTAACAGGTGTCACCACCGCCGACGGCACTGAATATGCAGGGCCTGTCATTCTGGCCACCGGACATTCGGCACGTGACATCTACATGATGCTAAAAGATCGAAATGTCGACATGGAAGCCAAGGGCATAGCCGTGGGCGTGCGCCTTGAACATCCGCAGCAATTGATCGACAGCATACAATACCACAATCCTAACGGACGAGGAAAGTATCTCCCGGCTGCCGAATATTCGATGCTTACACGCGTCGACAATCGCGGTGTATATTCATTCTGCATGTGTCCGGGCGGATTCATAATTCCGGCAGCAAGTTCTCCGGGCCAATTGGTAGTGAACGGCATGTCGCCTTCATCGCGAGGCACCCGATGGGCCAATTCGGGAATGGTTGTGGAGATTCTTCCCGAAGACATCGACAACGGAAAAGCCGACGACCCGCTGAAGATGATGAAATATCAGGAGGATATCGAAACACGGTTTTTCGAGGATGCAGGAAAGACACAGAATGCTCCGGCACAACGCATGATTGACTTCACCCAAAGCAAGCCGTCACGCGACCTGCCTCCGACATCCTACGCTCCGGGAATACATACGGCCCGAATCGACCTTTTGCTTCCCCGCCCCGTTGCGTCACGGCTCCAAAAAGGATTCATTGATTTCGGTCGCAAAGCCAACGGTTTCCTCACCAACGATGCAGTGCTCATCGGTTGTGAAACGAGAACATCATCGCCTGTCAGGATAAGCCGAGATCCTGAAAGTCTGCGGCACATACGCCTCAACGGGCTGTTCCCCTGCGGTGAAGGCGCAGGTTATGCAGGTGGAATAGTTTCAGCCGCAATCGACGGAGAGCGTTGCGCCGATGCCGTGTATCAGTCATTGCAATAATACAATTGATGACAATTACCTATATTTAGTGTTAATTTTAACTATATGCTTTTTGGATTTGGAATATTATTAGTAATTTTAGGTTGTTAATCTATTATTAATTTTACCATGGACAAAAGCATAATCATGAGCCGCAACCATCTCGTTGCGACCCTAAAAAAAAGCAACAAGGAGTTTACCAAAGCCGACATAATCCATTATGTCGAAACCGAAGGAATCGAAATGGTGAACTTCATGTATCCCGCAGGTGACGGGAGGCTGAAAACACTTAATTTCGTAATCAACAACCTCAGCTATCTTGACGCCATACTGACATGTGGCGAAAGAGTCGACGGCTCAAGCCTGTTCCCCTTCATCGAAGCGGGAAGCAGCGACCTCTACGTATTGCCGAGATACAGCACCGCGTTCCGCGACCCGTTTGCCGAGATACCTACGGTAACGATGTTGTGTTCGTATTTTGACAAAGACGGAAAGCCGCTTGAAAGCTCCCCAGAATACACCCTTCACAAAGCGTGCAAGGCATTCCGCGATGTCACGGGCATGGAATTTGAAGCCATGGGCGAACTTGAATACTATGTCATCGCCCCGCGCGACGGAGCCTACCCTGCTACCGACCAAAAAGGCTATCACGAATCGGCACCCTTTGCCAAATTCAATGACCTGCGCACAAAGTGCATGTCATACATAGCACAGACCGGCGGACAAATAAAGTACGGACACTCAGAAGTGGGAAATTTCACGCTCAACAACACCATCTACGAGCAGAATGAGATTGAATTCCTTCCTGTACCCGCCGAAGACGCCGCCGACCAACTCATGTTGGCGAAATGGGTCATCAGGAATCTCGGTTACAAAAACGGATTCAACATCACCTTCTCGCCCAAGATCACCACAGGAAAAGCCGGATCGGGACTACATGTACACATGCGACTGATGCGTGACGGAAAAAACATGATGCTGAATGACGGAAAACTTTCAGAAGAAGCACGCAAGGCGATAGCCGGCATGATGACACTTGCACCGTCGATAACGGCTTTCGGAAATACCAACCCCACCTCCTACTTCCGACTCGTGCCGCATCAGGAGGCTCCCACCAATATATGCTGGGGCGATCGCAACCGCTCAGTTCTCGTGAGAGTACCGCTCGGATGGAACACATCGGTCGACATGTGCGCGATAGCCAACCACAAGGGCAATTCAAGCCACTATGACACTACTCAGAAACAGACCGTGGAGATGCGCTCGCCCGACGGATCGGCCGACATATATCAGCTCCTCGCCGGACTTGCAGTGGCCTGTCGTCACGGATTCGAGACAGAGAAAGCTCTTGAAATCGCCGATAAGACCTGCGTAAACGTAAACATCCACGACAGCGAGAACTCAGAAAAGCTAACGTCACTCGCCCAGCTGCCGGCCAACTGCACCGAATCGGCCGACATGCTTCAGAAGCAACGTGACATATATCAAAAATATGATGTATTCAGTCCGCGCATGATCGGCGGCATAATACAGAAGCTCCGTGAATACAATGACACAGAGCTGCTGAAACATGCCAATAACAATCCCAAGATAATGCAGGAACTCGTAACACGCTATTTCCACTGCGGTTAAGACCCCGTCTAAGACCCCCGAATCATGGCAAGGCCGTCCTTATGTACAGATAAACACAGCATTAATCGGTATTAAACATTTTTGTAAATAATATTGAACAAATAGATAGGTAGTTAAGCAGATTTTTAATAATTTTGCAGTCTGAATCGCATAATAAAGATTTTTACAGCATGTCGGACATAAAGAAGATTAAAACTGCTCTCGTTTCTGTCTATCATAAGGACGGCCTTGACGAGATTCTTGCGTTGCTCAACAAAGAAGGTGTACAATTCCTGTCAACAGGTGGCACTCAGTCATTTATAGAAAGTCTTGGCTACCCGTGTCAAGCCGTTGAGGACCTTACAGGTTATCCTTCGATACTCGGCGGACGAGTAAAGACACTTCATCCCAAAGTATTCGGCGGTATCCTTAACCGTCGTGAGAATGAAAGCGACCGCGAGCAGATAAAGCAATATGAAATTCCATCGATTGACCTCGTAATAGTCGACCTCTATCCTTTTGTCGACACAGTTGCTTCAGGAGCATCGCACGAGGATATTATCGAAAAAATAGATATAGGCGGCATATCGCTGATTCGCGCAGCCGCAAAGAACTACCGTGACGTCATCATCGTAGCATCAAAGGCTCAGTATGCACCTCTTGCAAGCCTGCTTCGTGAGAACGGCGCACAATCTTCAATCGACCAACGCCGTTGGTTTGCAAAAGAGGCTTTTGCCGTAAGCTCAAGCTACGACAGCTCCATCTTCAATTACTTTGACGAAGAAAACGGTCCGTCGGCACTTCGCGTTGCAATCGACGGGGCCAAGGCAATGCGTTATGGCGAAAATCCCCATCAGCGCGGCTACTTCTTCGGCGATTTCAATAAGATGTTCACACAGCTTCACGGCAAAGAGATATCCTACAACAATCTGCTCGACATCGATGCGGCAGTAAGTCTGATTGCCGAGTTCGAGCAGCCCACATTCGCCATATTGAAGCATAACAACGCCTGTGGCATCGCTACCCGCGCAACCATAGCCGAAGCTTGGCGTGACGCTCTCGCCGGCGACCCCGTGTCGGCATTTGGCGGCGTGCTCATCACCAACGGAACAGTCGATGAAGCAGCAGCCGAGGAGATCAACAAGATATTCTTTGAAGTAATAATAGCTCCTCATTACGATGACAAGGCACTTGCCATATTGGAGCAAAAGAAAAACCGCATAGTTCTGGTTCAGCACTGTCCCAACACATCGACAATGCAGTTCCGCTCATGCCTGAACGGAGCACTCGGTCAGGAACGTGACTTGCGTGTAGAAACTGTGGACGACCTCAAGCAGGTTACAAAACTTCCCGTCGACCCGGCACAAATCGATGACTTGTTGTTTGCCAACAAAATCGTAAAGCACTCCAAGAGCAATGCTATAGTTCTTGCAAAGGGCTGTCAGCTTTATGCAAGCGGCGTGGGACAGACATCACGCGTCGATGCACTCAAGCAAGCTATCGCAAAGGCTCAGTCATTCGGATTTGACCTCAACGGTGCCGTGATGGCTTCGGATGCATTCTTCCCGTTTGCCGATTGCGTTCAGATAGCGCATGAAGCCGGCATCAATGCTGTAATCCAGCCCGGCGGCTCAATTCGCGACAACGAAACCATAGAGTATTGTGACAATAACGGTGTGGCAATGGTCATCACTGGAATCCGTCACTTCAAGCATTAACATAAGTACACCATCCCCTCTCCTCATTAATTGCAAATCTTAAAAACTTAAAATGGGACTTTTCTCTTTCACTAAAGAAATAGCCATCGATCTTGGTACCGCCAATACGATTATAATCCATAATGATAAAATCGTAATCGACGAGCCTTCGATTGTGGCCCTTGACTCAAAGACCGGCAAACTGATTGCCGTAGGTCACGAGGCACAGCAGATGCAAGGCAAAGAGCACGACGGCATACGCACCGTGCGTCCGTTACGCAAAGGCGTAATCGCCGACTTCAACGCCGCTGAATTGATGATTCGCGGTCTTGTAAAGAAGGTAAGCGCCAAGAGCAATTGGTTTTCACCGTCGCTCCGCATGGTAGTCGGCATCCCTTCAGGCTCGACCGAAGTAGAGATACGTGCCGTGCGTGACTCATCGGAGCACGCCGACGGACGCGATGTATACATGATATATGAGCCGATGGCAGCAGCCCTCGGTATAGGACTTGATGTACAGGCCCCCGAAGGCAACATGATTGTCGACATAGGCGGCGGAAGCTCCGAAATCGCAGTTATATCGCTCGGCGGCATCGTGAGCAACAAGAGTATACAGATTGCAGGTGACGACCTCACCGACGACATTCAGGAGCACATGCGTCGCGCCCACAACCTAAGAGTGGGTGAACGCACAGCCGAACTCATCAAGATGAATGTAGGCTCGGCACTGACCGAACTTGAGAATCCGCCTGAGGATTACATCGTACATGGCCCCAACCAGATGACGGCACTGCCTATGGAAGTTCCTGTAAGCTACCAGGAAATTTCACATTGTATCGAGAAATCGATATCCAAGATCGAGGCAGCCGTGCTTAGCGCACTTGAGCAGACACCTCCCGAACTGTATGCCGACATCGTGCGTAACGGAATATGGCTCGCCGGCGGTGGTGCATTGTTGCGCGGTCTTGACAAGCGTCTTGTTGACAAGATCGGTATTCCCTTCCACATAGCCGAGGATCCCCTTCTTGCAGTTGCACGCGGTACAGGTGTGGCACTTAAGAACATCAACAAGTTCAAGTTCCTTATTCGATAGTCACGCCTACTACAATTACAGAACGCTATCAATAAATCATAACGACCTATGAGGGATGCCGCTTACGGGCGACATCCCTTGCGGGCGTAAAACGTATCGATGCGCAATCTACTTGATTTCATATTACGCTATAGCTCATGGCTGGTATTCCTGTTCTATGTGGTCATCAGTTGCACACTGCTGTTCCAGAAGAACCCGTATCAGCACTACATATATCTGACATCGGCCAACAAAGTCAGTTCAATGGTCTACAATGCCACAAGCAATGTCACATCCTATTTTTATCTTCACGATATAAACGAGGATCTGCAACATCGCAATGCAAGCCTTGAACTTGAAGTAATCGACCTCCGCAAGCAGATACAGAAGTATCAGGAGGCTCTTACTGCGGCCGACATTGAGTTGGACAGCGCATTGATGCCCTATGACTTCATAATAGCGCATGTAATCAGCAACAGCATATCGCGCACCCACAACTACATCACAATCGAAAAAGGAGCCCTCGACTCTATAAGACCCGAAATGGGAGTAGTCGACCAGAACGGTGTCGTGGGTATGGTCAATATTGTTGGCGATCACACGGCAAGGGTGATTTCACTTCTTAACCCGAAGATGCGATTGTCATGTAAGGTAAAGGGACGCGAATATTTCGGCTCGCTCGTGTGGGACGGAAAAAGCCCCGATGAAGCATTGCTTGAAGAGATGCCCCGACATGAAACATTCCGCAAAGGCGACACTATTGTCACAAGCGGATATTCGGCAGTGTTTCCCCCCGACATACCGGTGGGAACCATCATAAGCCACGAAAAGGAGCATGACGACAACTTCTATGCGTTGCGTATAAAACTGTTCACCGACTTCAGTCGACTGAGCACTGTACGTGTAATAACCAATGAAATAAAAGATGAACTCAATGCGATAAGCGCAGGTGAGGAAAACGACTAACAACCACAATATCGGCAATGACAAAGTCCATAGTACAATTTTCATTACTGTTCGTCATTCTGGTTTTGGCACAGGCAATTGTGTTCAACAACATCTGCCTGTTCAATGTAGCCGTGCCCTTTGTATTCATCTATTTTATAATAAGCCTTCCGATCACGTTATCGACCAACTGGGTACTCACTCTCTCGTTCCTTGCAGGATTGAGTGTCGACATCTTTGCCAACACTCAAGGCATGAACGCCCTGGCATGCACGCTAATCGCCATGTCACGCCGTTCGATACTCCACCTCTATTTCCCGCGTGAGGATGAATTGACAATACCCGAACCATCAATCAGGTCGTTGGGCATGGAAGTCTATGTCAAGTATCTGTTTACTCTCGTATTGCTCTACTGCACGATTATTTTCCTTATCGAGGCCTTCTCATTCTTCAATGTACTGCAACTCGCACTTCGCATTCTGTGCAGCACACTTTTATCTTTCTTGCTTTTGCTCGGACTCGACAGCATTATGTCGCAAAGCCGTTAGTGTATAAACTATGAGAAAAGACTACACCCTCGAGAAACGCAAATATATAATAGGCGGATTCATAGTAGTGATTGTAATCATTTTCATAATCAGGCTTTTCAGCCTGCAAGTGATGGACAGTCGCTATAAGGAGTTTGCCGATTCCAATGCATTCATGCGCAAGACCCTTTATCCGTCACGCGGCATGATTCGCGATCGCAACGGCGAGCTGGTTGTGTATAATCAGCCGGCCTACGATGTCATGATGATTCCACGCAATGTGCAGGAATTTGACACCGTTGATTTCTGCAATACATTGAATATAACGAAGGAGCAGTTCATGAAACGGTTGCTTGACATGAAGGACCGCCGATTGAACCCCGGTTACTCGGCATATACACCGCAACGCTTCATCACCCACATATCGGCCCAGGATTACGGACGCCTGCAGGAGAAGCTCTACCGTTATCCCGGATTCTTCATCCAGCAGCGCATATTGCGACAATATATGTATTCAGCCGCTGCAAATGTGCTTGGTAACATTCGTGAAGTGTCGGCGCGTGACATCGAGCGTGACAACTACTACGCATCGGGTGACTATTGCGGCGACCTCGGCGTCGAGAAAAGTTACGAAGAGTATCTGCGCGGCATAAAAGGTGTGGAGATACTCATACGTGACGCTTACGGACGCATTCAGGGAAAATTTGAGGACGGAGCCCATGATGTAGCACCGGTTTCGGGTCGTGACTTAACATTGAGCCTCGACATCGAACTGCAGAAATACGGCGAGGAACTTATGGCCAACAAGATCGGAGCCATAGTTGCAATCGAGCCGGCAACAGGCGAGATACTTGCCATGGTGAGCAGTCCCACTTACGACCCCAAGATGCTTGTAGGCCGAGAGCGCGGAAAAAATTACGGTATTCTGAAGGATGACTTCTACAAGCCGCTCTTTGACCGAGCCCTTATGGGTGCCTACCCGCCCGGCTCCACATTCAAGCCGTCGCAAGGTCTTATATTGCGACAAGAGGATATAATCACGCTGTCGACCACCTACCCTTGCTATCACGGATTCATTTCAGGAGGATTGCGTGTAGGATGTCACGGCCACTACTCCCCCATAGCGCTTAAACCGGCGCTTCAGACATCGTGCAACGCATTCTTCTGTTGGGGACTTAAAGGCATGCTTGACGGTAAGCGCGCAAAATACGGGTCGGTAGCTGAAGCATTTGAGGTGTGGAAAAAGCATCTCGTGTCACTCGGTTACGGATACAAGCTCGGAGTCGACTTGCCCGGTGAAAGCCGAGGCTTCATCCCCAACGCTCAATTCTACAATAAGATTTACGGCGAAGGACGATGGAGCGCAAATACGATCATATCAATAGCCATAGGTCAAGGTGAGATCCTTGCCACTCCGTTGCAGATAGCCAACCTGTGTGCCACAATAGCCAACCGAGGATGGTTCATAACTCCCCATGTCGTCAAGGCAATCCAGGACACTGTAATGCCGTCGCAATATCTGGAGAAGCGCATACCGACGATTGACCGTCAGCACTTCGAGGATGTGGCCGAAGGAATGCGCATGGCAGTGACAGGCGGTACATGTCGTCTTGCCAATCTTCCGGGAATAGAAGTGTGCGGAAAGACAGGTACTGCTCAGAACCCACATGGAAAGGACCATTCCGCATTCATAGGTTTCGCACCCTATCACGACCCGAAAATCGCGATATGCGTCTATGTCGAAAATGCCGGCTTCGGAGCAACCTATGGTGTTCCCATCGGTTCACTGATGATGGAAAAGTATCTCAACGGAGAGATATCGCCTGAACGAAAGTATCTTGAGGAACGAATGTTACAATCTAACACAATAATAAGCAGTGGAGTCAAGAAACACTAATACATCAATACTACGTTATGTCGACTGGGTAACGGTCGTCATATATGCATTGCTTGTATTGGGCGGTGTCGTATCGATATATGCAGCAAGCTACGACTTCGACAACGCTTCCATTTTCTCTTTTGATGAATTTTCGGGCAAGCAGCTGCGATGGGTCGGACTCGCATTCTTTGCCGGATTGGTAATACTGCTGATAGATTTCCGTGTATATGAAGCCTACGCTTATCCTATATACGGGCTAATGATATTACTGCTCATCGTCACGATATTCGTAGCCCCCGACATCAAGGGCTCACGGTCGTGGCTGGTACTCGGCCCAATGAGTCTTCAACCGGCCGAGTTTGCAAAATTCGCTACCGCTCTTGCACTCGCCAAACTATTCTCATCCTACAATTTCAATCTGAATTTCAGCGCGGGCAACTATGTCAAGGCTCTGATTATAATATTCCTGCCTATCATCCTGATACTTGCACAGAAGGAAACCGGTTCGGCTCTTGCCTACCTCGCACTGTTTTTCGTCCTGTATCGTGAAGGCATGAGCGGTCTTGTACTTGCCGCCGCGTTATGTGCCGTTGTATTCTTCGTCGTTTCGGTCAAATATACCGAAACAATAATACTCGGCATTCCATCGGGCGAAGTAGCGGTGTTCATCATGATTGAGATGATCATGACCGGAATGCTCGCTGTCTACTGTCGAAACATGATAGGAGCACGAAATGTGTTGTTATGGTTTCTCGTGACAGGAATAGCCGCATGGATTTTGTCGTTGGCCGAAGTAGAGATACCGGGATTGGTGTATTTCCTTTCGGCTATAGGTGTAGCTATATCCTACTGTCTTATCCTCATGATAAAATTCCCTGCGCGAAAAATATTGGTCACCATCGGAGCCACCATCGTAGCAGTAGGATTCCTGTTCTCGGTCAACATGGTGTTCAACGACATCCTCAAGCCTCATCAGCAGCAGCGAATCAAGGTGTCGCTCGGTATCGAAGAAGACCTTAGAGGTGCTGGATACAATGTCAACCAGTCCAAGATAGCCATAGGTTCGGGCGGAATAGCCGGCAAGGGATTCCTGAACGGAACGCAGACCAAGCTCAAATATGTTCCGGAACAGCACACCGACTTCATATTCTGCACCATCGGCGAGGAAGAGGGCTTCATAGGCACTACAGCCGTACTGCTGCTGTTCCTGATTCTAATATTGAGAGTACTCTCCATCGCTGAACGACAGCCGACTACATTCGGGCGCGTATATGCCTACTGTGTCGCATCATATTTCATTTTCCACCTCGCCATCAATGTGGGAATGGTGATCGGGCTATGCCCTGTGATAGGCATTCCTCTGCCCTTTTTCAGCTATGGAGGCTCCTCATTATGGGGATTTACGTTCCTGTTGTTCATAATGCTGCGCATCGACGCCGCGCGCCGCGAGTATATGAGCTACTAATGTGAATATATTTTTACCCTAATCTCTTTCATTTTACATTCATTTCGTGTAACTTTGAATGATAAAAGAATGAGATATGGCATCATTCCTATACATAGTGCTTCGCGGAATGGCTATCGGTGTACTTATATCGGCACCGATGGGGCCTATAGGCATGCTGTGCATACAACGTACGCTCAACAAGGGACGGTGGCCGGCATTCTTCACAGGCGTCGGAGCCGCACTCAGCGACTTGATATATTGCCTGCTCACGGGATTGTGCCTGTCGTTCATAACCGACTTCGTTGAAACTAATCAACTGTTGCTCCAGATAATCGGCTCGCTGGTGCTGGCGGCATTTGCATTCTACCTGTTCCGCAAGAATCCCGCTCGCTCGCTTTCAACTCCAAGCGAACAAGCCAACACCTACTGGAAGGACTTCGTAACCGGATTCCTTCTCACATTCTCCAACCCGCTTATTCTATTTTTCATAATCGGTCTTTTTGCCCGCTTCAACTTCCTGTTGCCTGAATTTAAGTATTATCACTACATTTCGGGATATATCGCCATATTCTCGGGAGCCTTGTTGTGGTGGTTCACCATTACATTTTTCGTAAACAAGGTGCGTTCTCACTTCAATGTGCGTTCACTGTGGTTGATAAACCGCATCATAGGAGGCATTCTGTTGATCATGGCAATAATCGGATTAATCATGGGCATAAAAGACTATATAACCGTTATACAATGAACAGCAATATCGACAATCTAATCGTACCCCGCATCGATAATTTGGGGGAAATGAGCACCGACGGAATTATAAACGCTCTTGATGATAACGGTGTACGCCGTCCAATCGACAATATCGACTACAAGGAGTTTCCCTACCATCCCTTGACAACCTTCTCGATGGCCCACTCCGATGACATGCTCTATATCGACTTCTTCGTCAGGTGCAATTATCTGCGTGCAATCAACGACCGTCCCAACACACCGGTCCATGAAGATTCGTGCGTAGCCGTATATCTGCAGCCTGACAGCAAAAGCAACCGATACTATGCATTTGAGATAAATTGTATCGGGACCATATCAGGCATGATTTGTGAGGGCGACGGTGACAATGCCTGCTCTTTTATCGATGAGTCGACAATAGGACGCATCAAGTGTTACGCATCGTGCGGCAATCGTCCGTTCCGCGAACTGGAGGGACTCTTCACCTGGAATGTACTCATTGCCATTCCTCTCGATATGCTCGGACTGAAGTATGACGGAACTCCCCTGACAATAAAAGGCAACTTCTACAAATGCGCATCAGGCACATCGCAACCCCACTTCCTAAGCTGGATGCCGCTTGACACGACAAAAAGAACATTTCACCAGCCCGAATCGTTTGGGAATATTATACTATCATAAATTATTTGATCGAAAATGAAGACTATTTACACTATTGTTGCATTATTATTGTGTTCCATGTCACTTTCAGCTCAGTCATTCGACCTGAAAGAGGCGTTGAGAGGACTTGCGTCAAAGAACGACACGACCAATACCGACAAAGGTTCAACCGGCTCGGCTCTTGGTTCGATTCTCGGAAATGTACTCGGAAAATCGGATGTCACACCGGCCGATCTTGAAGGAACCTGGAACTACACCGCCCCTGCCGTAACTTTCAAGAGCGAAAATCTATTGAAGAAAGCCGGAGGCGCCGCTGCGTCAGCAACCATAGAGAACAAAATAAAGCCCTACTACCAACGTGCCGGACTTGAGAATCTCGTATTGACAGTGGCAAGCGACAGCACTTTCACGATGAAGCTCAAACGCGGATCACTATCGGGTTCAATATCTCAAGGCACTGAAAAAGGTATTCTGATATTCAAGTTCAAGGCCGCCGGCAAGGTGAACATAGGCAGCACGAACACAGCCGTGTCACTCGCAGGCAACCAGTTGACATTGACATTCGACATTTCAAAACTGATGACAATTGTCGACCGACTTGCGTCATTCTCGGGCAACTCGACACTAAACAGCATCAACTCAATGCTCCAAAGCTACGACGGATTGCAGGCCGGATTCAAGCTAAAAAAGGCCAAATAACGCCAATAATGCTATGTAACGGCCCTGAATGTCTATATATTTCGGAAAAAATAGCTAACTTTGCAGGCATAAATCACAATTTATAGATTCTAATGAGTTATAACTTATTGAAAGGTAAGCGCGGTATTATATTCGGAGCGCTTAACGACATGAGTATCGCCTGGAAAGTCGCCGAGAAGGCTGTTGAAGAAGGCGCTGTCATCACTCTGTCAAACACCCCCGTTGCTGTAAGAATGGGTGACGTGAGCAAACTCGGCGAGAAACTAAACGCTGAAGTAATTCCTGCCGACGCCACCAACATCGAAGACCTCGAAATGGTATTTACCAAGTCGATGGAGATTCTGGGAGGTAAAATAGACTTCGTACTTCACTCAATAGGCATGTCGCCCAATGTGCGCAAAAAACGCCTGTATGACGACCTTGATTACGATTTGCTGAACAAGACACTCGACATTTCGGCAGTGTCGTTCCACAAGATGATTCAGGTTGCTAAGAAGCTCGATGCAATAAGCGATTACGGAAGCATACTCGCACTGTCGTACATCGCAGCACAACGCACTATGTTCGGCTACAACGACATGGCCGATGCAAAGGCTCTTCTCGAATCAATAGCCCGCAGCTTCGGCTACATATACGGTCGAGAGAAGCACGTGCGCATCAATACTATATCGCAGTCACCCACTGTCACCACAGCCGGAAGCGGCGTAAAAGGCATGGAATCGCTTATGGACTTCGCCAACCGCATGTCGCCACTCGGCAATGCAAACGCCGATGAGTGCGCCGACTATTGCATTGTAATGTTCAGCGACCTGACCCGCAAGGTAACGATGCAGAATCTCTATCATGACGGCGGATTCTCAAGCATGGGTATGAGCCTTCGCGCCATGGACCAGTATGAGAAGAGCTTCGACCTGTATCGCAATCCCGACGGAACAATACAATACGGTTAATCGTCACAACACTATAACATTGAAATCCCGGCTTGTCATAGTCGGGATTTTTTATTACCTTTACGCTATGACGCAATCCACCATATACAACATCGCCATATTTGCATCAGGCAATGGTTCAAATGCCGAAAATATAATACGGCATTTCAGTGACGGTCACGCACCTGTCAAAGTGAGCCTGATAGTATGCAACCGCCCTCAGGCAAAGGTGATACAGCGGGGAGAAAATCACGACATCCCCGTGGCCATGATGACAAGAGCTGAAATAAACGATCGCGACACAATGCTCAATACACTGCGCCAATATGGAATAAGCCACATAATCCTTGCCGGATTCATGATGATGCTTCCTGATTTCCTTATACAAGCCTACCCCGACAGGATAATAAACGTGCATCCATCGCTACTGCCCAAATATGGCGGCAAGGGAATGTATGGCCGTCACGTTCACGAAGCGGTGTATGCTGCACGAGAACCGGAAACCGGCATAACAATACACTATGTCAACGAGGAGTATGATAAGGGAGAAATAATATTCCAAGCCACCGTCAAGCTGACAGCCGACGACACTCCCGAATCGATAGAAGACAAAATACATTCACTTGAGAAAACTCACTTTCCCCAAGTAATCGAATCGGTTGTAGCCGGCATTAAATGACTTACATTGATTTCAGCAACGACAGGAATTCGGCTCTCAACGAGGCATCTTCGGCAAAACGCCCCATATATTCCATAGTTGTTGTAGATGAATCCTGCTTCTCCACACCGCGCATCTTCATGCACAGATGCTCGGCATTGCACACAACCATCACACCATGTGCGCTAAGCGTGTCATAGACCTCACGGCACACTTCAGCGGTGAATCGTTCCTGCACCTGCAGACGGCGTGCATATATGTTGACGACACGGGCCAACTTTGAAAGACCGATCATATTGCCGTTTGGCAGATAACCAATCGACACCTTTCCGAAAAACGGTAATATGTGATGCTCACAGAATGAATAGAACTCAATATCCTTTACGATTATAATCTGTGAACCTGAATAATCAAATATAGCCGACCTCATCACTTCATCGGCACTTTCACGATAACCTTGAGTGGCATAATAGAGAGCCTTGGCGGCACGAACGGGAGTCTTCACCAATCCTTCACGGTCAGGATTCTCTCCGATAAGCTCAATAATTGCCCTGTAATGCTCAGCCAGAGCACTGATGACTTGTTCCTTGTCCATTGAAACAATATTTATTCGCCCGACGATACAACTATGCGGTCACGGACCACACGGATTTCACGCATGTAGCTCGGAAAAGCTTCCTTCAGTTCCCGAGCCGCTTCGTTGGCTTCCTCCTGCGTGCGGAAGTTCCCCACCCTCAATCGCCAGAACGGAGAGTTGTAGACGACATAGGTAGGATACTGTGGGAAGCGGGCATTCACATTTCTGGCTCGGGTACGAGCCTCACTCTTAGCCGTGCGTGCATTGTTGTCGGAAAACACCTGAATACGATAACCACCCATTTTCCCGTTAACGGGACGCACGGTTTCGCTTTCATGTGACTCAACCGGCTGCAACCGCTGTAAAAGCGCGTCAGGCATGGTAAGAGTTACGGTACTGTCGGAAACTATGTGACCGACAATAGGCGCCTGGTTCACCGGAGCATCATTGTCGGCATTTGCCGCCGTAATGATTCCGCCAAGCATAATCATTGATATGTAAGTGCGTAGCTTCACTTTATTTCTCAATTATAATTAGGTTGCAAATATACGGAGAATTCGCGAGATTACGGCACAGTTTCGGGAATAAAGTAAGCCTCCTGCAAAGCGGTGCTCTACAGGAGGCTTGATAAAGTTTATCGCGTCAACGATTAGAAAGCATTTACAATGCCCATGAATGAGCCACATTCAAGTGATGCGCCACCGATAAGACCACCGTCAACATCGGGCTTTGCAAAGAGCTGGGGAGCATTTGAAGGCTTGCAGCTTCCACCGTAAAGGATTGAAGTGTTTTCAGCAACTTCCTTTCCGTAACGATCGGCAATCACGCCACGGATGAATGCGTGCATATCCTCGGCCTGGTCGTCGGTTGCAGTCTTGCCTGTACCGATTGCCCAAACGGGTTCGTAAGCAAGGATGATCTTGCCGAAATCCTCAGCCGAAAGATTGAAGAGAGCCTCTTCGATCTGCTTCTTAACAACTTCGTTGTAAGTTCCGTTTTCGCGCTCCTCAAGCACCTCGCCGATGCAGAAGATGGGAGTAAGATTGTTCTCAAGAGCAAGAGCAACTTTCTCCTTCAGGATTTCGGAAGTTTCACCGTAATATTGACGACGCTCCGAGTGACCGAGGATAACGTAAGTAGCTCCGGTAGAAGCAACCATGGGAGCTGAAACTTCACCTGTGTAGGCACCTGACTTGTGATTTGCGCAGTTTTCAGCACCAAGGCCAAGCTTGGCGGGGTCGATTACTGCATTGATAGATGCAAGATGGGTGAAAGGAACAGCGATGATTACATCACACTTGGGCTGTGCAGCCTTGAGAGCTTCGTTGATTTCCTTGGCAAGAGCCACACCTTCCTGGAGATTTGTGTTCATCTTCCAGTTTCCGGCTACGATTTTCTTTCTCATTGTTATATTATATTTTGAAGTATTTTGGTATATGATTGTGCAAATTTACTCATTTTTTTCGATTCCGTCGCGCAAAATGCAATTTAACTGCGTGACCGCTACGGTCGATTCCCCACAGAATCAATTCAAGACCGATGAAAATTAGCGTAAACAACCAGAAGTAGGTTGTTCCTGAATAGCGCAGGTTGTCGAGTGTATTGTCGTCGGGACTTGCAAACAGGTCGCTGTCAATCGACACAAGCGTGCGCTTCCATTGAATTATACCATCCTTAAGGTATACCATGGCGACATTACCGCGTGCCAGCTCCTTTATCGATGTGTCATCGGCCGTATATAGCGGATAGGTGGCCATCGACAGGTCACGCCACTGTTCAAGACCGTCATCATTGGTTCCAAGCACGCCTATCATCTCACCTCCGCGAGAAACGATGTAACGCTCGATTTCATTAATTAGATAGGTCGACGATATGTCGATATTGTTCATCTCGGGTATCAGCAGCAGTATCTGTTCACCGTCACCGAGTATCACCTCGCTTGTCACATCGTCATCGCCATCATATATCACTATGCCATCGCCATGCTCGTGCACAAGATTGCTTGAGCCGATTTCACGGTCGACAAATGTCCATGTGCTGTCGGGCAGATTGTCAGCCGAAAATGACTGTCTATTTCCGTCCTTCTCATATACGAAAATAATATCAAGCCCGGTGTCGTCGCTCTCTTCATCAACCACCAATGATGTTCCCACCTTATAAGGTCGAAAATCGACAAGGGGTTGAACCGAGTAACCGAAGAATCCTATGACAGCCACATATATGACACACAAGAATCCTTCAAGCCATTGCGTATAGGTGGAAAAGAGGCCGCTAACCTTATTATTGTTGAACAGCAGATAGACCAACATGGCTACGAGCAATACGTTTTTCAGGAACGTAGCCGTGTTGGATATTACGAGGAAGTCGCCGAAACATCCGCAATCAGGCACCGGGTCATCAATGGCAATGTAGAGCGTCAACGGCAACATGAATGCCATAAGTGCAGTCATGGCCCAAACGGAAACCCGCTTGTAGCTTCCTGTCGCAAGCATGCATCCGAGTATGAATTCGACACCCGACAGCATCAACGCCACAAAGAATACTATCGAACGCGGTTGAGGCACTCCCCACACATTAAGATACTGCTCAATCTTGTAGATGGAACCCCACACATCTATCATCTTGGCAAGACCTGAAATGATAAACGTGCCGCCGACAATCAGACGGAAAATCCATACAATTGCGGTCCTGTGCCGATCAAAGAATGTCCTGATGTCCATAACCATTAATCTTCAGTAAGCTTAATTATTGCAAACACTGCATAATTCATCATATCCTGGTAATTGGCATCGACGCCCTCCGACATGATGGTGACACCGTTATTATCCTCAATCTGCTTGGTACGCATAAGTTTCTGTAGTATTATATCGGTATAGGAGTGAACCCTCATTCCCCGCCAGGCCTCGTCATAGTCATGATTCTTGGCAATCATCAGTTCGCGCGTGCGCCTTACGTGACGGTCATACAATGCTATGGCCTTGTCGACATCCATGTCGTCGGTGTCGCAGTAACCGAGTTCAAGCTGAATAAGGCCAATGGCTCCATAATTAACGATTGCGATGAATTCAGGCAAAATACCCTCACCCACCTTTGAAGTCTTTTTGGTTTCAAGCGAGCGTATACGTGTAGCCTTGATGAATATCTGATCGGTCACCGATTCGGGTCGCATTATGCGCCATGAAGCACCGTAGTCCTTGAGTTTCTTGACGAATACATCGCGGCACATAGCCAAAGCGTTGTCAAATTGTGCAATAGTGTCAGCCATCTCTCTATAATTCTAATATGATATTGTTTAAGCACAAAGTTACTATTTATTCGCAACATCACGAAATAAAAAAGGGGAACCGCACGATTGCGATTCCCCTGATATTATAATGTCAATCAATGACACGCTTATTACATAGCCTCGATACGCTTGAGATTGGTTTCGTCACCAAGGCTATAGTAGAGGCTGCGGAGCAGACGGCGAGCTTCGCTCTCGGTGTTCTCGTCGCTAAGAGCCTTTTCAAGATAGGGAGCGGCTTCCTTAAGCATCGGGTCGATCTTCTCGGCTCTAAGCTTGTTGTATTCGGCCTGCTCGAGGTTCTGGTTCTCCTCGTCGATTGTCACAGCCTGAGCATAGATAACTCGTCCGAGGTCGAGGTGAGCCTTTGCATTGTCGGGAGCAAGTTCAACAGCCTTCGAGATATATTCGCGAGCCTTGTCATAGTTCTTCTTGCTCTGATACAAAATACCCATAACATCGTAAAGTTCGGCATTCTGGGGAGAAACTGCGATTGCCTTCTCCAACAGAGTCTGAGCCTCATCATACTTCTCGTTGTTAATCTTGTCGTTGATGATGATTGTCAGATACTTTGAATCGGTTTCACCATAAAGGTCATTGGCAGCCTGTGCAAGAGCAACTACTGCATCATTGTCCTGCGATTGAGCAGCCACACTGATTGCATAGTCATAGAGGGAAGGTGTATTGTAACCCTTTGCACGAGCGGCATTGAACGATTCAAGAGCAACGGGGAGCTTTTCAGCCTGCCATGCTGCAAGGCCCTGGAAATAGAGGATTTCACCTACTATCGAGTCGGCAGGAGCCTTGGGAGCTTCTTCGCCGAGCGATTTATTTTCGGGCATTGTTGTGTATATGTTCCATGCATCATAAGCGCCTGCATAGTCCTTGGCATCCCAAAGCAGCTGTCCGCCTGTTACATAGTCGTTATAGTGAGCGGCAAGCTTCTTGGCCATGTCCTTGGAATATTTGGTCTTGGTCTTGGGGCTTCCGTCCTTGTTAAGTTTCGGAGAACCGTTTTTATCCTTTTCAACTACAGTGTCGAGAGGGAATGCAGTCATGTAATACTTGTAACCGTCAAGAAGCGCACGGCCCATCTTCGGTTCATCAACCTGCTGACCTACGGCTTTCTTTCCGAGCATAGCGTCATAATCGCCAAACTCAATTGTACCAGCTACATACCATGTTTGAGCTTCATCCTTGGATTCAGGGTTAGTCAAAGCGGGCTTCAACTGATCGCGAGCTGCGGCATAATCGGCATTGAAACCTTTTGCCTTACCTTCAACCTCCTTTACAAGGCTCTTCTGAGCCGATGCTGAAGCAACGGCTAATAGGCAAAGACCTAAGATACTTAATTTTTTCATACTTGTATTAATGGTTTGTTAGTAAAAAGTATTCATTTTTATTGTTCGTCATCGGGAAGTTCTTCAGTGAACTCGTCCTCGTCGTCAACCGGCTCATCGATATCGGTTATCTCCTCGATATCGACGGGAATCGGAGTCTGTTCCGACTCGTCGACAAGTACGTTTTCATTTATCTCCTCCTCAGGATCAGAGTCAACGCAGCACACCGAAGCTATCTCATCGTTACGTTTCTCAAGATTTATGAGCCTTACACCCTGGGTGGCACGGCCCTGAACTCTGATGTCGGCAACCTTGATGCGGAGTGTTATTCCCGATTTGTTGATAATAACAAGGTCGTTATCATCATTAACAGCATCTATGGCTACAAGTTTACCGGTCTTTTCGGTAACGTTGATAGTCTTTACACCCTTTCCACCTCGGTTGGTAACGCGATAATCTTCAAGAGGCGAACGTTTGCCGTAGCCCTTTTCCGATATTACCATAACGTTATTAGTGGTGTCAGCGTTCATGCAAATCATGCCTACAACCTCATCGTCATCACCGTCAAGGGTCATTCCTCTTACACCGGTCGACATACGGCCCATCTCACGCACCTTATTTTCCGGGAATCGGATCGCACGGCCGTTTCTGTTGGCAAGAAGCACTTCCGAATTTCCATTGGTCAATTCAACGCCGATCAGCTGGTCGCCTTCACGGATTATGATTGCATTCACGCCATTGGCACGCGGACGGGAGTAAGCCTCAAGACTTGTCTTCTTGATTATACCGCGCTTTGTCGCAAACACGAGGTTGTGCGATGTCACGTAGTCCTTATCGTCGAGCTTCTTGATTCGGATTACAGCATTTACAGCATCATCAGGCTCGATGTTGAGCAAATTCTGTATGGCACGACCCTTGGCGTTCTTTGCACCTTCGGGCAGGTCGTAAACTTTAAGCCAGTAACAGCGTCCCTTCTGCGTGAAGAACAGCAGATAATTGTGCATCGAAGCAGGATATATGTGCTCAATGAAATCCTCGTCACGTGTATCGCTGCCTCGTGAACCCACACCGCCACGGTTCTGTGCGCGGAATTCACTCAATGCGGTTCGCTTTATGTAACCCATGTGCGATATGGTGATTATCATGTCGTCATCGGCATAGAAATCCTCGGCATTGAAGTCACCTGCCATGTAGTCAATATCGGTACGACGCTTGTCACCGTATTTGTCACGTATCTCTATGAGCTCCTTCTTTATAAGTTCACGACACACGTGGTCATCGCTCAATATAAGGTTCAATTCAGCGATGCGGGCAATGATTTCATCATAGGCGGCATGAAGCTTATCCTGCTCCAGTCCGCTCAACTGGCCAAGTCGCATGGCGACGATTGCAGCAGTCTGGGGTTCCGAAAGGTCAAATCGTTCGGCAAGAGCCTGTCGAGCCGCATCCTGATTGGCCGAAGCCTTGATTATGCTTATCACCTCATCGATATTCTGCGATGCGATAATAAGGCCCTTTAATATATGAGCGCGCTCTTCGGCTTTTCGGAGTTCAAATTTTGTGCGACGGATTACCACATCGTGACGATGGGCAATGAACGCCTCAAGAATTTGCTTAAGATTCAATGTCTTGGGGCGACCGTTAACAATTGCCACATTGTTGACGCTGAACGATGACTGCAAAGCCGTCATCTTATAAAGCTTATTAAGGACAACGTTTGAGTTGGCATCGCTCTTCAGGCGAATCACAATGCGCATTCCCTTATAGTCGCTCTCATCGTTTATATCGGCAATGCCGTCAATCTTCTTTTCATTGACAAGATTGGCTATATACTCAATAAGTTCGGCGCGGTTTACATTATAAGGAAGCTCGGTTATGATAATGTCCTCGTGATTGGCCTCCGACTCAATTTCAGCCTTTGCGCGAATCACGATTCGTCCACGACCCGTTTCAAAAGCCTCCTTGACACCGTTGTATCCGTATATCGTACCGCCGGTGGGGAAATCGGGAGCCTTGATGTAGTGCATCAGTCCCTCAATTGAAAGCTCGGGGTCGTCAATCAATGCCACTGCCGCATTCAATGACTCGGTAAGATTGTGAGGCGGCATATTGGTAGCCATACCTACGGCAATACCCGATGTTCCGTTTACGAGCAAGTTGGGGATACGTGTAGGAAGCACTGTAGGCTCAAGTCGTGAATTGTCATAGTTTGGCTGAAAATCTACCGTTTCCGAATTTATGTCACTCAACATCTCTTCGCCTATGCGCTCGAGCCTAACCTCGGTGTAACGCATTGCGGCCGCTCCGTCACCGTCGATGGAGCCGAAGTTTCCGTGACCGTCGACCAATCGATAACGCATAGCCCAATCCTGAGCCATTCGCACAACCGTACCGTAGATTGATGAGTCACCGTGAGGGTGATATTTACCCATAACCTCACCTACACAGTTGGCCGACTTCTTATGAGGATGATCCGATGTATTACCCATCTCGTTCATCCCATATAGCACACGACGCTGTACCGGCTTCAAGCCGTCCCTGACATCGGGCAGCGCACGTGACACAATCACCGACATTGAATAGTCAATGTAGGCCGACTTCATTTCACTTTCGATATCAATTTTCAGAATTCTGTCTTCGTCCAGCATATAAAAGTCTTATTAATAATATGCATAATACCCGAGCCACAACGAATAGAATCGCTTTACGCCCGTTAAGGGTATATACGTTAAATTTTATACAAAGATAAATATTTTTTACGAGAAAATGAGTAATTTTAATTCAGTGATTGTTTAAATTATGTTGAAGTGCTATAATTTGCCTGAAGTAGTCGTTTTTGGCACAATTATTGTAGTAACTTTAATGAAAATATACTGATTTATTACATGGACACTAATTTTTCTAATGAATTAAAGTACGTGCTTGACCAAAGTCGCATTGAAGCTACACGCCACAACTGCTCAATGATAAAGGCCGAGCATCTCTTGCTTGCAATCATGTCCAAGAATGAAAGCCACGCATTCCAGACGCTCCAGAAGCTGTTGAGCGCCGACATGATGTATCAGCTGCGCGATGCTCTCGACAACAGCCTTTACGAGCAACCGGGCAGCACCGAGATGCTCACAGTCAGCGACTTGGCCAACCGCATAATCAAATTGAGCGTACTTGAAGCTCGAATGCTGAAAAGCAACATAGTCGATTCGGAGCACTTGCTTCTCGCCATATTTCACAACAGTGAAGTTCAGAATCTTGAAATCATGGGTATGTTCCGCGACGCGGGCGTAACCTATGAGGCTCTCTACCGTCTTCTCGCCAATGTGGCCGATGCGCCTCAGATGGGAGCATCGTTCACCGATGATGACGACGATGACGAGGAAGAGCCCTTCAGCAGCGACCGCCCCGAGGCTCCGCAGCGCCCGTCATCAGCACCAAAGCGTGGAAATGACACCCCTGTCCTTGACAAATTTGGCAATGACATGACACGCGCCGCCGAAGAGGGCCGTCTTGATCCGGTAATCGGACGAGAGGTGGAGATTGAACGCCTCGCCCAGATTCTCAGCCGCCGCAAGAAAAATAACCCCGTGCTTATAGGCGAACCCGGTGTGGGTAAATCAGCCATCGTCGAAGGACTCGCTCTGCGCATCGTGCAGCGTAAAGTGTCACGCATCCTGTTTGACAAACGTGTGATATCACTTGACATGGCGTCAATCGTAGCAGGCACGAAATACCGCGGACAATTTGAGGAGCGCATAAAGGCGATACTCAACGAGCTTTCAAAGAACAAGGACATAATCCTGTTCATCGACGAGCTGCACACTATAGTGGGTGCTGGCAACGCATCGGGCTCGATGGATGCCGCCAATTTGCTGAAACCCGCCCTCGCCCGAGGAGAAATCCAGTGCATAGGTGCGACGACAATTGACGAATATCGCAAAAACATAGAAAAGGACGGTGCTCTTGAGCGTCGTTTCCAGAAGGTGATGGTTGAACCAACTTCGCCCGAAGAAACATTGACCATCCTCAACAACATTAAGGATAAATATGAGGAGCATCACAATGTCAATTACACACCCGATGCAATCGAGGCATGTGTAAAGTTAACCGACCGCTATGTGAGCGATCGAAATTTCCCCGACAAGGCCATCGACGCGCTTGACGAGGCCGGTTCACGCGTGCATGTCACCAACATCGTTGTGCCCAAGGAGATAGAGCGTCTTGAAGAGCAGATTGCCGAGGCCAATGCCAACAAACTTAAGGCCGCACAGTCACAGAACTTCGAGAATGCAGCATCATTCCGCGACAAGGAGCATCGCCTAAAGCTTGAGCTTGATGAAGCCAAGCGTAAATGGGAAGCCCAGATGAACTCTCAGCGCGAAACTGTCGATGAGGAGCGTGTGGCCGAAGTTGTGGCCATGATGACCGGTGTACCGGTGCAGCGCATAGCTCAGGCTGAAGGCATAAGATTACGTGAAATGGGTCCGAAACTGAAAGGAGCAATCATCGGTCAGGATGCCGCTATAGACAAGATTGTAAAAGCGATACAGCGAAACCGCGTAGGCCTCAAGGACCCCAACAAGCCCATAGGCACGTTCATGTTCCTTGGCCCCACCGGAGTCGGAAAGACCCACCTTGCCAAGAAGTTGGCCGAATATCTGTTTGATTCAGCCGACACGCTGATTCGCGTCGACATGAGCGAATACATGGAGAAATTCACTGTGTCACGACTCGTGGGAGCACCTCCGGGATACGTTGGATACGAGGAGGGCGGACAACTCACCGAGAAGGTTCGCACACACCCCTACTCTGTCGTCCTGCTGGATGAGATCGAGAAGGCACACCCCGATGTGTTCAATCTTTTGTTGCAGGTTCTTGACGAAGGTCGTCTTACCGACAGCCTCGGCCGCCGTGTCGACTTCAAGAACACAATAATCATCATGACCTCCAACATCGGAAGCCGACAGTTGAAGGATTTCGGTTCGGGCGTAGGATTCACAACCCGCGAAGTCGACAAGGAGTTTTCACACGGCATAATACAGAAAGCCCTGAACAAAGCCTTCTCGCCTGAATTCCTGAACCGAGTCGATGACATTGTGATGTTTGACGCGCTCGACAAGGAGGCGATATTCAAGATTATCGACATCGAACTCGCCGGATTCTATAAGCGTGTCGAATCGTTGGGTTACCGATTGATGATTACCGAGGAGGCCAAGAATTTCATCGCCTCAAAAGGTTACGACACTCAGTTTGGAGCTCGTCCGCTGAAGCGTGCCATCCAGAAATATCTTGAAGACGAACTTGCCGAGATGATAATCAACGCATCGGTCAATCCGGGCAATCTCATCTATGTCACTTACGACAAAGACAATGACAAGATTGTAACCGAAATTCGCACCGAAGAACCGTCGTCATCTGACTCGACAAACGAATAGTACATTACAATCCTGCATAAAAAGCGCGATTCCCGTCATCGAGAATCGCGTTTTTCTTTATATACCCTCACAAATCCGTAAGCTGTTGCCGGCAATGCCACTAAAGCAACTATGCCGAGGGCTCTTATCATCCAATCGGAGAGCGGGACAAGCTCCGTGAGCCCCATTGTCATTAGAGTCAGTGTGCAGAATAGCACCACAAGACTCCACTGCAGGAATCGCCCCGCTTCACCGGCCTTCATCATGAATGGAGTTCAAGCACAAATCTTGCGCCATGGTTAAACGAATCGTCAAGCGATAACTTGCCGTTCATCTTTATTGCCATCAACGAGCAGATGGGCAGACCCAGTCCATCGCCTTCGGTGAGATTGCGCACTTCGCTGAACGGGCGGAAAATCTGCTGGCGTATCTCCTCGGGAATTCCGGCACCGTTGTCGGTTACGATGAACTGATGGGTGTGAGCACCGCGCTTTTTAAATTCAAGCGATATCTTGCCTCCCTCGGGAGTGTAAAGAGCGGCATTGTTAAGCAGGTGATTCAACACATGGGTCAGCGGCTCCAGAGCGATCTTGATATTCATCTTAGGAGCATTGACGCTAAGTGTTACACCGGGCTTAATGCGGTCACGAATTCCATCCATTATCTCCTCACAGAAATTCAATATATTGACATCCTGCAATTCGTAGGCCTCGCCAAGTGATGATTCAAGCGACGACAACTCCTGAATGTGTTCCGAGAATTCATGTAGAGCCTTGACACCGGGCTGCTTCTGATCAAGAGTGTCGAGTGTAGGCTCCATTTGTGCCGATATATTGCTTATGAATCGGGTCTTCAGCTCGTTATGTTCATTTGCCACAATTATAGCTTTCTTCTGCTTGCGGGTAAGCGCAATGTAACGCAACAGGATTATGGCACCGAAAACAAGTGCTGCGGCAAGAATGGCGAGCGCTATGCACAATGTCACGATAACGGCCTTGCGCGAAATTATGGCACTCTCCTTCTCATCTATCTCTTCAAGTGCGCTGTTATATTTTGCCTGTAATTCGGCAAGCTCTTCATTTGACTTGATCTTATTGACCGAATCGGTCCACAGCATGTAATTGTCGTAGCTTCGTGCCACAAGCCGCGAGTTGCCCGACTTCAATGCCGTGCCAATCAGATTTCGGTAGCACTCGGCAATCTTGTCATAATCCTTCTGACCCTGATAGCGTGCTATCAGTTTCTTCATTGCAGCGTCACCTCGGTCATTCTGTCCGAATGTATAGTAGTATCCGGCCTGCTCCGACATGAGGTCGGTCATAAGAGAGTCGTTGGAAAGTCCCTTAAGGTTGCCCTCCATCTTATCGAGCTGCTCACGTGCACGGGCCGAATTCTTAAGCTTCATGTACATTTTAAACCGCTCCTTGTTCAAGTCATAATGTTCGGCAGGCATCGGCCGACCATTGTCCTGTTCAAGCTTGTTAAGCGACATCTCCACTCGTCCGAGCAGTTCAAACGCCTCCTTGTAATAATTTTCACGGTGATACAACGCGCTGGCATTCACTGCCGCCTTCACAGCCCCGGGCATATTATTGGATGTCAGGTAGGCATTGCAGGCCTGGACATATCTATAACGTGCCGTTACATACTCCTTGGCGTCAAGATTTTTATTCGCATCAATCATCATTTTATTCGCATTCGTCTGGGCATTGACAGCTCCCCCGAACACGATACCGACAGCAAGCACTATGGCTGAATAAATTTTCATAAGATATTTTTGAGCTTTGTTTACATTTTTCCGTACAAAGATAAACATAAAAACCGATTTACAATAGCTTCAATGCATCGTTAACAGTCGCCGTTATGAATTTAAACACTCAATTTCACCACAGCAATGATAAACCGGTCATAGTGACAGTGCAAAAATGTCACATCACTTAACAATTTATATGATAAAATGTCACATTATAAAAGTGGCATTTTATTTGTAATGTGTTATTGTAATAGAATTGTTTTAAATCATAATTATATATGAGTACTCAGAAAGGTAAAATCGGGGTAACTACCGAAAATATTTTCCCCGTAATCAAAAAGTTTCTCTATAGCGACCATGAGATATTCCTCCGCGAACTCGTGAGCAACGCCATCGATGCCACCAACAAGCTGAAAACACTGTCGTCATTCGGTGAATTCAAAGGCGAGCTTGGCGATATGAATGTAAAAGTGACTGTCGACAAGGAAGCCGGAACACTGACCGTAAGCGACCACGGTATAGGCATGACAGCCGACGACATCGAAAAATATATAAACCAGATAGCATTCTCGGGAGCCGAGGAGTTCCTTGCCAAGTACAAGGACAAGGCCGAAAATATAATCGGACACTTCGGACTCGGATTCTATTCGGCTTTCATGGTGGCCAAGAAGGTGGAAATACGCACACTCTCCTATAAGGAAGGTGCCGAAGCCGTAAGCTGGGTATGCGACGGTTCTCCCGAATACTCAATGGAGCCGATTGAGAAGAAGGAGCGCGGTACCGACATCGTGCTTTATATCGACGACGAAAACAAGGAGTTCCTTGAGCAATCACGCATCGACACTCTGTTGAAGAAGTACTGCCGATTCCTGCCCGTGCCCGTAATTTCAGGAAAGGAACAGGAGTGGAAGGACGGAAAATATGTCGACACCGACCGCGACAAAGTCATCAACAACACCGAACCCGCATGGACTAAAAAACCGGCCGACCTTACCGACGATGACTACCGCAACTTCTATCGCGAGCTCTATCCCGGTCAGGACGATCCTCTGTTCTGGATTCACCTGAATGTAGACTACCCCTTCACTTTGACTGGAATACTCTACTTCCCGAAAATCAAGAACAACATCGACATCTCGCGCAACCGCATCCAGCTCTATTGCAATCAGGTGTTTGTGACCGACTCGGTTGAAGGCGTAGTTCCTGAATTCATGATGCTGATGCAGGGTGTGATCGACTCTCCCGACATACCGCTGAACGTTTCACGTTCTTATCTGCAAAGTGACACTGCGGTGAAGAAGATATCATCCTACATCACCAAGAAAGTCGCTCAACGCCTTGAGGAGATATTCAAGAACAATCGTGAAGAATACGAAAGCAAGTGGGACGATATAAAGGTATTCATCGAGTATGGCATGCTGACTGATGAAAAGTTCCGCGATGCCGCTATGAAATTTGTCCTCGTCAAGGACACCGACGACAAATACTACACCCTTGACGAATACAAGACTCTCATCGAGGCCAACCAGACCGACAAGGAGGGTAACATCATCTACCTTTATGCCACCGACAAGACGGCTCAGTACAACTACATCACTGCAGCAACCGACAAGGGCTACGATGTATTGCTAATGGACGGACAGCTCGACAGTCACTTCATAGGATTGCTTGAGCAGAAGCTTGAGAAGTCACACTTTGTGCGTGTCGACTCTGATGTAATCGACAATCTTATCCGCAAGGAAGATAAGAAGGCCGATGACTTGACAGCCGCACAACGCAACATCCTTACAAATGTATTCCGTTCACAGATTCCCGCTGTCGACAAGGCTGAATTCCTCGTTTCATTTGAATCGCTTTCAGCCGACGCTGCTCCGCTCGTCATCACTCAGAACGAGTATATGCGACGCATGAAGGACATGGCGGCAATGCAGCCCGGAATGAGTTTCTACAGCGAACTCCCCGACAGCTACAACCTGATTGTCAACACCGAGCATAAGCTCATCAAGCAGATTCGTGACGATGCCGACAAATCAATCGCCGAAAAGATTAGCCCGATAACCTCGTCAATCGACAAGACAAATGCCGAAATCACGACAATACGTGAAGCTGCAAAGGATGGCAAATTAAGCGACGATGACAACAAGAAGGTTTCGGAACTTGAAGGCGAAGCCGACAAACTGCGCAAAGAGGAAACCGAAATGATAGGCCAATATGCGGCAACTCAACCGATAGTAAAGCAGCTTATCGACCTTGCCCTGCTCGGCAACGGACTTCTGAAGGGTCATGACTTGAGCGAATTCATAAAACGCTCGATAAATCTTCTGTAACAACGACACAAACTTGATAAATATAAAGGAGGCGCCTATGGTTGCCTCCTTTTTTCATGCCTTATATGCTCAATAACACATCGCATTGGTCTTGACAAGTCAAAAAATATGTGCAATTTTGTAAATTATTTTCTTATAGCGATTTTTTTGAATGAAACATCTCTACTATCTGCTTCTGGCAATAATATTATTGCCCTGCCATGCTGCAAACGCTCAGCTCATAACCACTTCGCCGGCAATCGTGCAACGTTCAAGCAATCCGATTGTAATCACATTTCATGCCGATCAAGGCAACAAAGGCCTGATGGGACTCACTTCGTCAACGCCTGTATATGCCCACACCGGAATTATAAGAAAAGGCTCTACAAAATGGGAATACGCTCCACAATGGCTTGACAATAGCGCCAAATACAAGCTATCCTATGTGTCGGCCAACACATGGCAGCTGACAATACCGGGAATCAACGAGTATTACGGAATAACCGATGCCGTTGAGGTAGAGAAACTCGCATTTGTGTTCCGTAACGCCAACGGCTCAAAAGAAGGAAAAACGGCCGACGGCGGTGACATATTTGTAAATGTGGTTCAAGACAATGAATTTGAGCTTACACTTACATCATCGGCCGAAAGTGAATACATAACACAGGCACGTGACATAACATTCACGGCAACTACTACATCGTCGGCCGACATCGACATATACCTGAATTCAATGACATCCACGCCCGTAGCGTCGGCAAAAAGCACTACGGCACTGACTAAAACGATTGCAATAAACACTCCGGGCACATATAATATAATCGCCCGCGCAACTTCAGGCACAAAGACCGCAACGCAGACCTCCACGATAACCTATCTCGGTCAATCTACTCAAACCGATTATCCAGGCGGCATACCGCAAATGGGAGCAAAAGCCAACTCTGACGGCAGCGTGACATTCTGTCTTGCAGCACCTGACAAATCCAATGTATTGATCGTTGGCTCGTGGAACGACTACGACATAGCCACTTCCTTACCGATGCACTATCAGGACTATAACGGTAATCGCTACTTCTGGGCTACCGTAAGCGGACTCGCCGCCGACACCGATTATCCCTACTACTATCTTGTCGACGGACAATACAAGGTGGGCGACCCGTATGCCAATCTTGTCCTCGACCCGTGGAACGACCGTTACATCTCCCCTACCGTATTTCCCGACATGCCGCCCTATCCATCGGACAAAGTTAACGATGTGCCTCTTGCCGTCTACAATTCGTCAATAAACGACTATGAATGGAAGATAAAGAATTTCAAAGGCGTCGACCAAAGCGCATTGGTCATATACGAGCTTCTTATTCGCGACTTCAACGGCTCGGAAGGTCAATCGCTCGGCAACGGCACGATAGCCGGAGTCATGGAAAAGCTCGATTATCTTAAGGAGCTTGGCGTGAATGCCATAGAACTTCTGCCCGTAATGGAGTTCAACGGCAACAACTCCTGGGGATATAACCCTAATTTCTATTTCGCTCCTGACAAAGCCTACGGGACACCCGATGACTATCGAAAACTCGTGGACGCCATACATGAACGTGGCATGGCGGTGATTCTCGATGTCGTGTTCAATCAAAGTGACGGACTTCACCCTTGGTACCGCATGTATGACATAGACCGCAATCCGTTCTACAACGGAACTGCACCCCACTCCTACAGTGTTCTCAACGACTGGAACCAGGACAATCAGCTTGTGCAGCAGCAATTCAAGGATGCGCTCATCTACTGGCTCACCAGCTATAATGTCGACGGATTCCGATTTGACCTCGTGAAGGGTCTTGGCTCCAACCAAAGCTACAACGCCACCTACAATCAGTCGACCAACACATGGTCGGGCGTAACTGAAGATAAGACCAATGCCTACAACGCCAGCCGAGTAGCACGCATGAAGGAGCTTCACGATGCAATGCGAACAGTAAAGCCCGACGCCTACTTCATCAACGAGGATCTCGCAGGAGCTAAGGAGGAGAATGAAATGGCTGAGGACAAGGAAACCAACTGGGCCAATATCAACAATGCCTCATGTCAATTTGCAATGGGATGGCAAAGCGGTTCCAATCTCAACCGATTCTACGCTCCGCTCGACGATAACCGCATCTGGGGCTCAACCGTATCCTATTCCGAAAGCCATGACGAAGAGCGCATGGCCTACAAGTGCGCACAATGGGGCAACACCGGCATAAAAGGCAATGTCGCCATGACAATGCGAAGACTCGGCTCGGTGGCGGCAATGATGCTGATGTCGCCAGGAGCACACATGATATGGCAGTTCCAGGAGTTCGGAGCCGATGAAACCACCAAGAACGGCGACGGCTCTAACAACACATCACCCAAGAAAGTGGTGTGGAACTATCTCAACGACCCCGACCGTGCCGGATTGAAGCAATCCTACAGCGAACTGTGTGCAATACGCAACGGCAACCCGCAGATGTTTAAAGAAGGCGTAACCACAGTCATGTCATGCGACGAAAGTAATTGGGCCAACGGACGAACCATAAAACTATCCAACGGCACCGATGAGCTCTACTGCATAGTGAACCCCAACATCTCGGGAAGCAAGGCCATCGAGGTACCCTTTACCAAGGATGCGGCTCAATATCATCTGCTCAGCGCAAGCTATGGTGTAGAACCGTCACTGTCGGGCAAAAGCGTTACGCTACCCGCCGGAGCATACGCCGTATACGGAACAGCGGGCATGACCGACATTGAAGATATAATCGATGATGTAACGCCGCAAATCAATGTCTATGGCGGAATAGGAGAAATAATCATCGAAGGCGATTACCGGGAGCTTGACATATTCAACATCTCGGGACAACGCATTCATGGCACATCGGGGCTTCCGGCAACAATATACATTGTAATTGTCGACGGCACAAGCAACAAAGTGGTCGTAAGATAATAGAGTTAAATGTTGTTAAAAATCCCTCGCATGTAAAAATCTCTGTAACATTATGCCTGAGTATGCGTCTACAATAATATAATCCCAATCATTAATATCATCACAAATGAAAACATTATTGATTTCACTGGCCTTGGCGTCATTAACAGCAAATGCATCTGCTGAAACGAAATTGATTGATCAGCCGCGATATTCCGAAAAGAATACAATGTCATTCAATATAAATTCGATATTATTGAGCGACACGGCTACTATAATAAACGGAAGCTTCTATAGCCGACCCAATTACTGGGTGGCGCTTGATAAAGGCACTAAGATAATCGGACAACAATCGGGTCGGGAATATCCGGTATTGGCGTCCTATGGATATACACTCGGCGAAGAATGTTATATGCCTGAATCCGGTTCCGTTCCATTGGTCTTGAAATTTGCACCTCTTGAAGCCAATGATTCAATAATAAATTTTGCCGAGGGCAGTGAAAACGGATTCAAAATATCGGGAATTCAATTGGGCCAAAATCCGATCAAGAGCAAAATACACTGCCACATATCCGGCACAACCGACGACGCCAACTGCTCAAACTTCATATTGAAGAAAGAAGGAGAAATGCCGATATCAATGTTTGTAGTAATTCCCGTCAACAACGGCAAATTCCACTATGACCTGTATTGCGATTGGCCTGAAACATATAATCTTATCGATGGTAATGAATACCGTCAATCCGCTTTTCACAGCCTCGATTTCATTGCCGAGAACAACGATATCGACATAGCTGTCACCCATGATGGCGAACAGCCTAAAATAGATATAAAGGGAGGCGAAATGAACGAAATCCTGAATGATTATAATAATAAGCGCCACACTCTTTTCGCCAATGCCTTTGACTCTACAAACGCTCTGATGGATTCATTATTCAATGAGAATAAATTGTTCACCGACGAATACATGGAGCTTATGAATCAACTGTCGCGGGATGACACAACGCCTGAGATGCGTAATGCGTTATATCATAAACGTGATTCATTGGAAAACATCAAGAAACAGTACACCCCCGAAGGCAATGCAATCAATGACCAAGCATTTGCCATCAGTGACAATATTCGCAAATGGAAGATCGACTATGCCAAAACACATAAGTCGATTCCCGGACTAAGCATATTGAAGAGCCTCGCGATATATAGCGGAAACAAAATTGACGATATAGTCGAGGCCTACAATGAGTGCTATGCCGGATGGGAACCCGAACATCCCTATTCATTGGAACTGGCTACAATCGCATCGGCCGGAAGCATTAACCCCGGAACGCATTTCATCGACTTCTCGGCACCCGACCTTAACGGAAAAGAGATGACACTCTCCTCGCTTGCCAAAGGCAAAGTCACATTGCTTGACCTTTGGGCTTCATGGTGCGGTCCTTGTCGCGTAAACTCAAAGCAAATAATTCCACTATATGAAGCTTATAAGGACAAAGGTTTCACTGTTGTGGGAGTAGCCCGCGAGGAGAATAACACCGAGGATATGGAAAAGGCTATCGCGAAGGACGGTTACCCGTGGATCAATCTCGTCGAGCTCAACGACAAGAATCAGATATGGACAAAGTATCGCATCTCCAATGCGGCCGGAGGCACATATCTCATCGATGCCAACGGCATAATTGTTGCCGTGAACCCCACTCCCGATAAAGTGGCCAAATATCTTAAAGAGAATCTTTGACCCATTCGCAAGCCGCCTTTAATGTTCCAGGCTTGCCTATATCAAACCAATTATGGTCAATAGCAGGTTCATAACCTGCTATTTTTTTTGTGTCACAAGCTTCGATGTAGAAAGGCATTATTGAAAAAACATCGGCTTTGCGCCCGTATCGCTCCAAGTCGTCAAACAGCAACGGCGACACAATGTGTATCCCTCCGAATGCATAGGCCCTGTAATCGGCTATATCGATTCCGGCGGGCTTCACCTCGCCGGTTTTAACATTGGTCCATCCATGCATCCTCATAACATTGTCCATCAACAAATATCTTGATGTCGTGCGTTGTGCGACAAGGAGCGTTGCATCAGCATCCGATTCGCGATGACGCTGAATCATCTCTCCCAGGTCGACATCGGTCAATATGTCGGCGTTATGTACAAGAAAAGGTTCATCGCCGTCAAGCCACTCACGAGCTTTCAATATGCCGCCTCCGGTATCCAACAGCATGTCGCTTTCATCGCTTATGTGCAACTTGACACCAAAGTTATCGTTAACTGAAAGATACTCTTTTATCTGATCGGGAAAATGATGCACATTGACTACAATCTCATCAATTCCGTAACGCTTCAAATTCTCAATTACACGACGCAACATGGGCACTCCCCCAACCTCTACAAGAGCTTTGGGCTTATTATCGGTGATCGGACGCAGGCGTGTTCCAAGCCCCGCCGCAAATATCATAGCTTTCATCGATTAATCTGTTTCGGATTTATCACTTTATGCATATTCTGCTCTACATGGTCGACCACAACCCTGACATTATACTTCTCATGAAGATGACGGACCATGCGCTCGGCGCTGTAGACCGAACGGTGTTGGCCGCCGGTGCATCCGAAGCTCACCATCAGATGTTGAAAGCCACGTTTGATGTAACGCTCAACCGATGCATCGACAAGTGCAAAAGCATGCTCCAGGAAGCGGTGCATGTCGTCCTCCCGTTCAAGGAACTCAATCACCTCTCGGTCAAGACCTGTCAACGACTTGTAATCATCGTAACGGCCGGGGTTGTGGATGGCTCGGCAATCAAACACAAATCCGCCTCCATTACCCGAATTATCCTCAGGAATGCCATGCTTGCGAAATCCGAAGCTCGCCACCTTCACTGTCAATCCATCGCAAGCCTCATCTGACGCTTCCTCCTTTACCAGCTCGTTAAGCACGCTGTTAAGATAAGCATATTCATCAAGCGGCTCGGTCAACAGCTCACGCAAGTTTTCAAGAGCCTTGGGAATGCTCTGCAGGAAATGAGGCTTGCGCTCTATACGCCCACGGAATCCGTAAGCGCCCAGCACCTGAAGAATCCTCAGCAACCTCACGTAACGCAACTCTTCATCAAAACGACGCCTGTCAATCGCGATGTAACGCGACGCCGATTCAATATAGACATCAAGCAGTCGCTCGCGAAGCCAATCGGGGAAATTGGCCTTGGCCTGCCAAAGGAACGACACTATGTCGTAATGATACGGCCCCCGTCGGCCTCCCTGAAAGTCAATAAACCATGGTTGACCGTCAAGAGTCATCACGTTGCGCGACTGAAAGTCACGATACATGAACGTGCCGGTATCAAGTGAAACTATATAGGATGCCAATCGGTCGAAATCGTCCTCAAGCTTGTCCTCGTCAAACTCTACTCCCGAGGTTTTTAGAAAATAGTACTTCAAATAATTCAAGTCCCACATTACAGCCCGCTTGTTCATTGAGTCTACAGGATAGCATCGGCTGAAGTCGAGTCCCTCGGCACCCTTCCACTGAAAATCGGGAAGAACCCTTACGGTTCTCTCAAGAAGCGACACAATCCCGTCATTCCACTCTCCGTTTAACCGTCCCGGGGCGATGAAATCAAACAACGAGGATGAGCCCAGGTCATCCTGAATGTAGATCATCATGTCGTCGCTGTGACCATATACACGCGGCACCGGCAATCCTTTTTCCGAAAAGTGTTTGCTCAGATATATGAACGCCTCATTCTCATCCCTCGAAGTTCCGGCCACTCCTATAAGCGACGGATCAGGGCCAAGACGATAGTAACGCCTATTGGATCCGGCACCGGGAAGCAGCACTACCGAGTCGGGACGATGCCCCGAATAACTGCAATAAAGTTCACTTAACTTATCTTCGACCATGACTGTTAAATATAAATTGCTAAAGCAAAGATAATTCATTTTTACGACATTCCCGGCCTTCACCGTTATTTAGAATCTTTCTTAATAAAATTTGCTGCGGTCATGATTTATTGCTAACTTTGAGCCGTTATGAAACTCGTAAGACAATTTACAGGAAAAGACAGTGTTATAGACCTTGTCAAGGAAGATTACAACATCCTGCCCATCCTAAGCCGATTCGGAATTCCGCTCGGGTTCCAAAGCAAGCACATTGACGAAGTGTGCCGTGAAAACGACATCGACACCGATGTCTTTCTATTCATAATCAACTTCATAATGACCGGCAAAATTGACTCGGAGCGACTTGAAAAGGTGTCGCCCACTGCAATTGTCGATTTTCTGCACAACAGTCACGACTATTTCCTCGGCTACAAGTTCCCGCACATCAGGCAGAATCTGCTCAACGCTCTCGACGAGTGTCATAATGACATAAACCCTGCCATTATTTCATTCTTTGACAGTTATATCGAAGAGGTGAAGAAGCACTTCAAATATGAAGAAACCAAGGTTTTCCCCCACATAAAGGCTCTAATGGCAGGGGAAAAATCAAACTACAGCATACACACATTTCAACGTAACCACGACGAAGTGGGTGAAAAGCTAAGCGAGCTGAAAAACATCATACTCCGCTTCTACACCACTTCGATGCCTAACCGAATGTATGATGTGCTTGTCGACATATACAACGCCGAGGAGGATTTGGACACTCACAAGGACATTGAGAACCACATACTCATACCGTTGGTGACAATGATTGAACTGCAACAACAGCACAACCGCGATGAAGCACGTTGACATAGCCATAGCATCATCATCGGTCATAGTCACGACCGGACTTGCCGCAATTCTCGCCAAGCTGCGTGACATACATGTAACCGCAAAGGAGATCGATCCGGAAAGGATTGATGAGCAGCTCGGTAAACTGATGCCTTTGATTCTGATAGTCGATCCGCTGACGATAGACGCACAAAAAGTCAAGGAGCTTAAATCGACATCACCATCGAGAATGTTCATCATAGCCGTCTACACCACGGCCCTCCCCATAGGCACAGCCCGAGTCTACGACAAGACCATATCGATTTACGACTCAATCGACACGATAACGGCCACCCTGTCGCAACTTCTTGAGGATGAAAGCGATGAAGGACAAAAGGTTCTCAGCCAACGTGAAAAGGATGTCGTGACTGGCATCGTCAAAGGGTTGTCAAACAAGGAGATTGCCACCGAGATGAATGTATCGGTAAATACAGTCATGACCCACCGCCGCAATATTGCTTCAAAATTGCAGATTCACTCTCCGGCGGGCCTTACCATCTACGCAATAGTAAGCAAACTTGTGAAGCTCGACGAAATAAAGTCGCAACTTCCCATATAACACAAAGGGCCGGGAAACTCGACGAAATAAAGTCGCAACTCCCCATATAACACAAAGGGCCGGCAATCATTATGCCGACCCTCTGTGACATTATAGTCTAATTAAGTAGCAATCAGTTCTTATTGAGCCTTTACCTCAGGAGTTTCGGGTGCTGGTGCATCAGGCGAAGGAATCTCATCGGCCGACTCAACAATCTTAACTTTATAAGTCAATACAGCTACAGCTGCGCTGTAGTCAACGGCAAATACCGGGCACTCAATCTGAAGAAGGTGATTACCGACAGGTGCATTACCGGTTTCGATAGACATCGTATAAGGTACGGTGTTAGTAGTGGCTACAGGATAGTAGTCCCAGTAGTATGTGGCTCCGCCAAGCGCTATGCCTTTAGTGGCTGATGTTGACGAAACAGTGATCTTGTCGATTGTTAGTGTTTCTCCCTGCACAATATACAAAACCCCGTCAGACTTGGTTGCCCCTGAAATTTCCACATTCATCTGAATGTCGGGAAGCTTGTTGTCGTCGTCACAAGATATCAGCAACAACGGCAAAGCGAACAACAAATAAAACAATTTTTTCATAATAGTTAGCATTAAATAGTGAATTTCATATACTTAGAACAATCCAGATATAATTATGTTTAAACAATCAATCCTTATTTCAAAACATTAAAAGATTAGCCTGTAAACATAAAATGCCGGCGCAATCTTTTCAAGACCGTGCCGGCATTTTCATATCACTGATTTATTTTAATCAATTGCGGAACACGAGATCGTCATCCTTGTAATCGATAATTATAGGATGCTCGCGGTCGACCTTCTGAGCAAGTATGTCCTTTGAAAGACGGTTGAGCACCATGCGCTGAAGCACTCGCTTCACAGGACGGGCACCGAATTCAGGATTATATCCCTCCTTGGCAAGGAACGACAATGCTTCGGGAGTCACTTCAAGCTGAACGCCATTCTTGGCAAGCATCTTTCTGATGCCACTCACCTGAATACCGACAATCTCCTCAATCTCACGCTCGTTAAGAGGCGTGAACATGATTATCTCATCGATACGGTTAAGGAATTCAGGACGAATTGTCTGCTTAAGCATGTCGAGAACCTCAACCTTGGTCTTCTCAATAACCTCCTGCCTGTTGTCATCGTTGATATCGGCAAAGTTCTCACGAATAACCTGCGAACCCATATTGGAGGTCATGATGATTATCGTATTCTTGAAATTGACAAGACGACCCTTGTTATCGGTCAATCGACCGTCGTCAAGAACCTGCAACAGGATGTTGAACACATCGGGATGAGCCTTCTCTATCTCGTCAAACAGCACGACTGAGTATGGTTTGCGACGCACTGCCTCAGTGAGTTGTCCGCCTTCATCATATCCAACGTATCCCGGAGGCGCTCCAACGAGTCGCGACACAGTGTGCTTCTCCTGATACTCACTCATGTCGATACGGGTCATCATGTTCTCGTCATCAAACAGATATTCGGCAAGTGCCTTTGCAAGCTCCGTCTTTCCCACACCGGTGGTACCAAGGAATATGAATGATCCGATAGGACGACGGGGGTCGTTAAGTCCGGCACGACTGCGACGCACGGCATCGGCAATGGCGGCAATGGCCTCTTCCTGTCCTACGACACGCTTGTGCAGTTCCTCTTCAAGATGCAGCAATTTCTCCTTCTCACTCTGCACCATCTTGCTTACAGGAATTCCGGTCCAGCGCGAAACGACATCGGCAATATCGTCGGAGTCAACCTCCTCCTTAATCAACGACTTTTCGCCCGACATCTCATTCAACTCAAGCTGAATGCGCTCGTTTTCCTTCTCCTTCTCCTGAATCTTGGAGTAACGGATTTCGGCAACCTTTGCATAATCGCCCTCACGTTCAGCCTTGTCGGCCTCAAACTTGAGTTGCTCCATGTCGATTTTATTCTGCTGGATGCGATTTATGAGCTCCTTCTGCGACTGCCATTTAGCCTTGAAATCCTTCTCGACATCACGCAGGTCGGCAAGCTCCTTCTCGATATCCTTTATCTTTACTTTATCGCCTTCACGCTTAATTGCCTCACGCTCAATCTCAAGCTGGGCAATCTTACGCGTAATCTCGTCAAGAGCCTGAGGCACCGAGTCGCGTTCAAGTCGCAACTTCGACGCAGCCTCGTCGATAAGGTCGATAGCCTTGTCGGGGAGGAAACGGTCGGTTATGTAACGCTCCGAAAGCTGAACGGCGGCTATAATCGCCTCATCGCGGATGCGCACCTGATGGTGATTTTCATAACGCTCCTTCAATCCACGAAGAATCGATATAGCACTCATCTCATCGGGCTCGTTGACCATTACTTTTTGGAATCGGCGTTCAAGAGCCTTGTCCTTTTCAAAATATTTCTGATACTCGTCAAGCGTAGTGGCACCGATGCTTCGCAATTCACCACGTGCAAGTGCAGGTTTTAATATGTTAGCGGCATCCATCGCGCCTTCACCCTTTCCGGCACCAACCAATGTGTGAATCTCATCGATAAACAGAATGATGTCGCCATCGCTCTGAGTCACTTCATTGACTATAGCCTTCAATCGTTCCTCAAACTCACCCTTATACTTGGCACCTGCAACAAGCGCACCCATGTCAAGCGAGAAAATCTGCTTGTTTTTCAGATTCTCGGGGACATCGCCACGCACTATACGGTGGGCAAGACCTTCGGCAATAGCGGTTTTACCGGTACCGGGTTCACCGATAAGCATCGGGTTGTTCTTGGTGCGTCGGCTAAGAATCTGCAGCACGCGGCGTATTTCATCGTCACGGCCAATAACCGGGTCAAGCTTTCCCGAGCGAGCACGTTCATTAAGGTTAACGGCATATTTGCTGAGAGCGTTATAAGTGTCCTCGGCGCTTTGATCGTTAGCCTTCTTGCCCTTGCGCAACTCCTCGATGGCGGCGGCAAGCTCATGCTCGGTAAGGCCCGCATCCTTAAGAATCTGCGATGCCTGACTCTTGATCGAGAATATTGCAAGCAATATCGCCTCAAGCGTCACGTATTGGTCGCCCTGTTTCTTGGCAATGTCAAGAGCTTTCTGCAGCACATCGTTGGATGTACGGCTGAGGTAAGGCTCGCCGCCCGAAACTTTCGGCTCGGAAGCGATGCCACGGTCGACCTGCGACATCACAACTCCCATGTTGGCGCCTACCTTCTGAAAGATGAACTGCATCAACGAATCGCCTTCAGTCATAAGCCCTTTAAGCAAATGCACCGGTTCTATGGCCTGATTGCCTGAACCTTTGGCTATCTCAACAGCCTTCTGAATGGCTTCTTGCGACTTAATAGTAAAGTTGTTGAAATTCATAATATGTTAGTGTTAATATTTTAATACCAATAAATAAACAATATATGCAACCATAAAGTTAGGTTAAAAACCATATATTTTAACATCACAAAAAAATTTTAAGCTACTCTTAATTTTGTACTCACGAGAGCTTTCATTATCTTTGTTAATCAAAAATTATGCCAACAGCCATAAAATGAAAAAAATCATACTTTCGTTAATCACGGCAATGACCATGTCACTTGCCATGAATGCACAACAGATTGAAACGCCATTTGCCTATCCTCAGGCGCCTGACACATTGTCAACCCTCGAGGACCGCACAAGTTACGTTATAATGAAGTTTTGGGACAACTGCGACTTCAAGAAGGTGATGCCTGACACGGCAAAATTCAACAGGGCGTTCCGCGACTACATCTCATTTGTACCCTATGCCTACACCGACAGCATCCGCAAATCGGCCAACGCACTGCTCAACCGATTCAAGGACAACCCCAAGGCAATACTTCAGATAGCCGAGCAGGCCGACCGCAATCTCTTCGGTCCCGAAGCCCCGTTCTGGAGCGACGAAGTGTTCATCATGTTTGCACGTTCGGTACTTGCCAATAAAAAGATAAGCAATGCCGATAAGGCTCCTTATATGGAAAAAGTGAAGATGCTCAACTCTTCGCAGGTAGGCGCAAATGTAAATCAGCTGTCCTATACCACCCGACACGGAGCCACTCACGACCTTTACAACCAAAACGGTGAATTCATCGCTATGATATTTGTCGATGAAAGTTGCGCCGACTGCTCCATAATCATGTTGCGACTTGAAACCGATGTCGCCGTCACCAATCTCGTAAAGAGCGGAAAGCTGAAAATAGTAGTGATAAATGTAGGCGAAGCCACTCCCAAATGGAAGGAAGAGGTTGCCGACTACCCCTATGAGTGGGAAGTGGGAAGTGCTCCCGATGCGGCAAAATATATCGACCTTCGCAATATGCCCAACATATATCTACTCGACAACGAACACAAGGTTGTTCTACGCAATATGTCGGTAGACCAATTGTTGAGAATATGTGAGAACTTGAACCTGCAACAAAACACTACAACTAAAGAGTAATGCGAAAACTGACCCACCATATCGAAAGCCTGTTCATACGTTGCACAGGATACACCTACAGCAATCTGGCCCGACTGTTTATGAGGCTGTTTGTAGGAATAATGTTCTTGCAGTTTGGCATACGCCATCTCATGACATTCTCAACGTTGCGCTATACGTTTCCCTCGGTTCTGGGCTGGAGCAGCGAAACCTCGCTCATCGTCATGATAACGATTGAGCTTGTGTGTTCGCTCTTCATCATGGTGGGTTTCCTAACCCGTCTTGCGGTGATACCGCCTGTCATATCAATGATAATCGCGGAATATTACCTGCTTCACGACCTGTTGTCGGATGTATTCACCTATTCAATATCGAGTACACAACCGGGCTACCTGCCAATAATGTTCATAGGCATATTTCTCTTCCTCCTGTTGGCCGGGCCCGGCAAGATATCGCTCGACTACTTCATTTCCATCTTCCTTATTTCACAACATGGCAAGGACGAATCTGAAGAGTTGGACGAAGTATAGCAATTAACCCCATTACCATTTTTAATACTGTTAATGAACATAGCCGTTTTAATCTCAGGAGGAGTTGACAGCGCGGTAGTCGTACACAAGCTGAAAGAAGAGGGTCATGACCTGCATCTTTTTTACATCCGCATCGGCCTTGACACCGACGAAGGTGACTGTTCGGCCGAAGAGGACATTGAAATGTGTACTCTGATCGCCCGCAAATACGGATGCCCGTTTGATGTAGTGTCACTGCATCAGGAATATTGGGACAATGTCATGGAATACGCATTGAACACCGTGCGACAGGGATTGACTCCCAACCCCGACATCATGTGTAACAAGATGATAAAATTCGGCTATTTTGAACAGCGTTGGGGACATGAATTCGACAAGACGGCCACAGGACACTATGCATCGACCGATATCATCGGCAACACCACCTATCTTGCAACGGCAGTCGATCCCGTAAAGGACCAGACCGACTTCCTCGCCCGCATAAGCTACGAGCAGCTGTGTCATCTGATGTTCCCGTTGGGCAACATGCCCAAGGCAGCTGTCAGGGAAACAGCCATTGCCGCCCGAATGCCGAATGCATTCCGCAAGGACAGCCAGGGAATATGTTTCCTCGGCAAGATAAACTACAACGATTTTATAAAACGCCACCTCGGAATAAAGAAGGGGGCAATCATCGAACTTGAAACCGGACGAAAAATAGGCGAACACAACGGATTCTGGTTTCACACAATAGGCCAACGCAAAGGACTCGGACTTAGCGGCGGCCCATGGTATGTTGTCAAGAAGAACGTTCATGACAATGTAATCTATGTAAGCAACGGCTACGACACCGAGAAGCAATATGGCAACACCTTGCATCTCGACGAAATGCACTTCATCTCAGGTAATCCTTGGGGCGAAGAGTGCAACAAGACACCTATAACGTTCAAGAACCGTCACGCTCCCGAGTTCCAGCCCGGCACATTGACACGGTTGAACGACAGGGAATATGTAATCGAATCGCAGAACCGTGTTCAGGGAATAGCCCCGGGACAGTTTGCCGTAATATACGATGCAAAAGGCCACCTCTGCTACGGCAGTGGAATAATAACCGGACAAAACGTAATATTGTGAAATAATGGACAACGACAACCGCATACAACTGAAAGTACTGGGAATATCTTACAGTCAGATACAGACAGGAGCCTATGCGCTCATACTCGCCCAAATCGACGGTCCGTATCGAATACCGGTAGTGATAGGTGCGACTGAAGCCCAATCCATTGCAATCAGAATGGAGAACATCATACCTCCACGCCCCATGACCCACGACCTTTTCGTGAGTTTCGCCCATGCATTCGGGGTCAAGCTCAAGGAGGTGTTCATATACAAATTTGAAGACGGCATATTCTCTTCGGAGCTGACATTCTCCGACGGAGAAAGGCAGATAGTACTCGATTCACGCACATCCGACGCAATCGGAATAGCGATGCGTTCCAAAGCACCCATATACACGACACGTGAGATTATCGATGAAACGGGATTCATTATGGAGGAGCATGACATCACCGACGATGAAGCATCGGCCGAAGCACGGCAGAATAGCGGAGCGCAGACCAATGATGAGCCCAAAATCGAAAACTACTCAATAGAAGAGCTTGAACGCACCCTCGACCGACTTATAAGAGAGGAAAATTACGAGGAGGCGGCAAAAGTGAGCGAAATATTGAAACGCAAGCGAGGCAACGATTGATATCTATCATAAAACCACATAACCATAAAAACATCTATTATGAACTCGACTAAGATAAGGCTGTCAATATTAAGCTTCCTGCAATTTGCAGTATGGGGAAGCTATCTCGTGTGCCTCGGACAATACCTCGGACCGGCAGGACTTGGAAGCGACATCGCATGGTTCTATTCTGTGGTGGGATTCGTGTCGATATTCATGCCGGCTGTCATTGGCGTGATTGCCGACCGTTGGATTCCGGGACAAAAGCTGCTCGGTATATGCCACTTTCTCGCCGCCGTATTCATGATTCTCGCATGGAATTACGGTCAGAGCCACCCCACCCTTGAATTTACACCTTTCTTCACCTTATACACATTGAGCGTGGCGTTCTATATGCCCACCATCGCACTTTCCAACAGTGTGTCGTTTTCGATACTCAAGAGCAAAGGCGGTGACACGGTTAAGGATTTCCCGCCCATAAGGGTTCTCGGCACAGTGGGATTCATCGTTGCGATGTGGTTTGTAAATTGCGCCTACTATCACGACGGACATTTCGGATTCACTATTTCCGACGAGAATCCGTTTGCCGATTTCCGATTTCAATACACCGATATGCAATTGCTCGTGAGCGGAATCACGGGACTGTTGCTTGCAGCCTACAGCTTCTTCCTGCCCAACGTTCCTGTGGGTGGAAAGAATGACAAGAACAAGGGCATCATGTCGATACTTGGTCTTGACGCTTTCAAGCTTTTCAAGGACCAGCGCATGTTCGTTTTCTTCTTCTTCTCCATGCTCCTTGGTGTAGCACTTCAGATTACCAACGGATTTGCGACGACATTCATTACAAGCTTCAAGGGTATTGCCGAATATGCCAACACTTTCGGAGCCAACAATGCGACATTGCTAACATCGCTATCGCAGATTTCCGAGGCGTTGTGCATACTCATGATACCATTCTTCCTGAAGCGTTACGGCATCAAGAATGTCATGCTGATAGCCATGATTGCCTGGGTCCTGCGATTCGGCTTCTTCGGCATAGGCAATCCCGGATCAGGATTGTGGATGTTCATCCTGTCAATGATTGTCTACGGTGTGGCATTTGACTTCTTCAATGTGTCAGGCGCGCTCTTCGTCGAGCAGGAAACGCACGACAACATCAAGGCTTCGGCACAGGGCCTGTTCATGCTGATGACCAACGGCGTGGGAGCCTCGATAGGTACATTGATAGCAGGCGGCATCGTAAACCGCTACTGCTCATGGCAGGAAGTCGACGGACACAGCTACATGCTCGGCGACTGGAGTACGCCTTGGCTCATATTCGCAGGCTATTCGCTTGTCGTGGCTATTCTTTTCAAGATATTGTTCAAATACAAGCACGTAAGAGAGTGATACAATGATTCAATTCTATGCTCCCGACATAAACGAAACCCTTACCTTGCCCGAGAGCGAGGCACAGCACTGCATCAAAGTGTTGCGCACACGCATAGGCGACACTATTGAGGTGATTGACGGAAAGGGAATGCGTTACACTTGCCGCCTTCTTGACGACAAGCCCCGTCACGCATCGGTCGAGATTATCGAGCGCTTCCCGGTGCTTCCGGTGTGGCGATGTCACATAACAGTAGCCATCGCCCCCACTAAAAACATCGACCGCATGGAATGGGTAGTCGAAAAACTCACTGAAATAGGCGTAAACCGAATAATCCCCGTCAAATGTCGTCATTCCGAACGCAAGGAGATCAAAATCGAACGACTTGAACGCATCGCCGTTTCAGCAATGAAACAGTCGTTGAAAGCCACCTTGCCTGAAATATGGCCTATGACTCCCATCGACAAAGTAATTTCAGAACTGAACGCGACACAACGCTTTGTAGCCTATTGCGATCCCACAATACCCCGCCTGTCACTTGCCAAGGAATACAATCCCCAAAGCGAGAGCGTGGTCATACTCATTGGCCCCGAGGGCGATTTCGCTCCCGAAGAGATAAAGGCGGCCATCGATGCCGGATACTGTCCGGTAACACTCGGCGACAATCGACTGCGCACCGAAACCGCAGCCCTTGTAGCCTGCGACACATTCCACATAATAAGTCAATTAACTCAATAAAACACCTGAACACGAAATGCTTAATTATTTAAAGTCATCATCGACAGGCAATTTCTTTCTTCTTGCCGGCCCTTGTGTAATCGAAGGCGAGGAGATGGCTCTCGACATAGCTGAAAACATTGCCAATATCACAGCCCGTCTTAACATACCCTACGTATTCAAGGGCTCATATCGCAAAGCCAATCGCTCACGCATCGACTCATTCACCGGAATAGGCGATGAAAAAGCGTTGAAAATATTGCGCAAAGTGCGTGAAACATTTAATATCCCGGTAGTAACCGACATACACACATCGGAAGAAGCGGCGATCGCTGCCGAATATGTCGACATACTCCAGATTCCGGCTTTCCTGTGCCGACAGACCGAACTGCTTGTAGCAGCGGCAAAGACCGGCAAAATGGTAAACATAAAGAAAGGTCAGTTCCTTTCGCCCGAAGCAATGGAGTTTGCAGTGCGCAAGGTAATCGATGCGGGCAACAATCAGGTTGCAATAACCGAACGCGGCACCACATTCGGCTATCAGGACCTTATTGTCGACTACCGAGGCATACCCACAATGCAGAAGAGCGGCGTACCCGTGATTCTTGATGCAACCCACTCGCTGCAACAGCCCAATCAGGCGGCAGGAGTAACGGGCGGTCGTCCCGACCTCATAGAAACAGTGGCACGTGCGGGAATAGCTGTAGGTGTCGACGGACTTTTCATCGAAACCCACCGAGAACCGTCAAAGGCCAAAAGCGACGGAGCCAATATGCTGCCTCTCGACCAACTCGCCACACTGCTTGAGCATCTGACAGCAATCAGGATGACAATAAACCAATTTTAATATCGTACAAATAATAAGGCCATCTGTCAAATGACAAATGGCCTTATTAATTTAATATATGATAAATACTAACGGATTAACGACGCGATACTTTGCGACCGAGATAATAAGTGTTTCTGCCGTCCTCAGCGTATCCGTCACGCAAAATTCGGAATCTCTCAGGTGACGCACCCTTTATTTTATCGCCATTGTAATATACATTCCATGCGTCACATGCGTAACCGTCACGCAACACCTTGAAACTTCCCGGCGATGCACCCTTTATCTTCATTCCCTTGAAATATACATCCCAAGCATCACGTGCATAACGGCCGTTAAGCACTTTGAAGCTTCCGGAGTTGGCTCCCTTTATTTTGCTCCCGTGATAATATACATCCCAGGAATCTTTAGCGTAACCGTTGTCCAAAACTTTAAAAGAGTTGCTGTTGGCACCCTTTATCGCCTTCCCCATGTAATAGACTTTCCAATCGTCACGTGCATAACCGTCACGCAACACTTTGAAATATGCCGGAGAAGCGCCCTTTATGACCTTTCCGTCAAATAAGACCGCGTTATGTCCTATTACATATTGCAATCGGGGCCGTCCTTGAGCATATTCATACCGATCACGGTGTCCGCGACGATGCTGCGCTTCTACAGGAATCGTAGTCCAAAGCAGTCCAAGAATGATAATGAATACTATTTTCTTCATATAAGTAACGGTTTATACTTATATGACACAATTAACTCAAAAAAGTAAATTCAACGAATCAAAATAATTGTCCCTGTTTTTGGCAATATAGGCTAAATAATTGTCGGAAAATTCATATTATCGACCGTTTTCAACTACTATTTCAGGATTTATGGAAAGAAGCTGCTCAATAAACTCCTGCTGACGCACCGGCGAAATTAAAAGCGGCATAAAACTTTTCAGAATCTTCCTGTCGGTGAAAGTTATAGCCAATCGTTGAGAGAGCGATGTTGCCGGAGCGGAAAGCACACTCTTTGTAGGCTTGATATCTTTTATCTTGTCAATGGGATATGCGGTAGGAATAAAGAATGTGTACACTACAAGTTTATCGCCGTCGATTCGATAATATATTCCGATGAAAGTAACCAATATAAACGCCAACATAAACAAGCAGATTATGATAGGCCAGATGCCGTCGCCCGAAAAGCAAGGTATTACACAACACACCATTACTAAGGATATTATCGACCATGTAGAGCTGTCCCACAACGAATTGTATCTTGTGCCGTTATATTTTTCCATATTTACTTCGCCTTTGACATGATGCAAAAATAAAAAATTTTCGTAATAACATCCACATCCGGCCTAAACAATTTGATGTCACACCACCCGATCCTCATGCAGTCCAAAATGTTAAGAAAACAATAAATTTATTCCATTCACGGCATTAACCGCCTTTCGATTTATCACAAATTCTGAATTTTAATTGTAACTTTGGATTTAATAATATTGTTATCATTGCATGAATTACATAACATCGGAAAACATATTGCTTATCGGCTCGACTCTTTTAGTAGCCGGAGTGCTTATCGGCAAATCAAGCTATCGCATAGGACTGCCGTTGCTGTTAATCTTCCTGATTGTAGGCATGGGATTCGGCACCGACGGACTTGGCATACAGTTCAGCGACATGCACACCGCACAGTTCATAGGCATGATCGCTTTGTGTATAATCCTTTTCTCGGGAGGAATGGATACAAAACTATCGTCGATACGCCCTGTCATAGTACCGGGATTGATACTCTCGACTGTCGGCGTACTGCTAACGGCTTTGCTCACCGGTGTTTTCGTGTGGTGGCTGTCAGGGATGTCATGGACCAACATCCACTTCGCTTTTCTGCCGTCGCTGCTGCTTGCGGCCACAATGTCATCAACCGACTCTGCTTCAGTTTTCGGCATTCTCGGCAGTCAGAAGGTCAATCTTAGAGAGAATCTGCGCCCCATGCTTGAGCTTGAAAGCGGTTCCAATGACCCGATGGCCTACATGCTCACAATAATATTGATTGAAACGATAACCCTTGGCGGAAATCTTTCGGTTACACAGATTATAGTGCAACTTGCACTGCAATTCGGCATTGGTGGCGCAATGGGACTGATGATGGGACGATTCACAAAATGGCTCATCAAAACCTATCGCCGCATAGGCAACGACTCGTCAATCAAGGAGGATGCCGATCAAGCCGCTTCCATGACCTCCATATTGCTGCTCGCATCGGTATTTTTCACCTTTGCAGCTACTACCGCGCTCACCGGCAACGGATACCTTGCCGTATATATCTGTGGAATAGTTGTGGGTAACGCCACAATCCCCAACCATCGTGCCATAGGCAAATTCATGAACGGCATGACTTGGCTTGCTCAGATTGTGGTGTTCCTGATGCTTGGATTGCTTGTAAATCCCCACGAAATGCTCGAAGTGGCACCGGTGTCACTGCTTATAGGAATGTTCATGATCATAATCGGACGACCACTGAGTGTATTCCTTAGTCTTTCGCCGCTCAGCAAAATATCGATTAACGCAAAATGCTTCATATCGTGGGTGGGATTACGCGGAGCCGTTCCGATCATATTCGCCACCTATCCCGTAATCGCCAATATCGATGGAGCATCGCAGATATTCAACATCGTGTTCTTCGTGACATTGCTGTCGCTACTCCTGCAAGGCACATCGGTGATTACGTGCGCCCGTAAACTGAAGCTTACCACCAACGAAGGCGTCGAGGACAACGATTTCGGTGTCGAACTCGCCGACGAGCTTCCCACTTCGCTGGAAACGCTTACATTGACCGAAGAGCGATTGTCAGGCGGAAACACACTGCGTGACATGAACCTCGCACCGGGCTCGCTTGTCATGATGATTAAGCGCAACGACCGCTATATTGTGCCTAACGGTCAATTGCAACTGAAGCCCAATGATGTACTCCTTATAATAAAAGAGGACAAGATGTGACATTTCAGTGAACATTAACACGCAAAAACAGATTAATATAGGAAAACCATAACTCACAAACACATCATAATCATGAAAAAAAGCATTAACAACAAAGCCGTGATTGCACCCCTGCCGGTGCTTATCGTGTGTACCTATGACGAAAACGGAGTACCCGATGCCATGAATGCCGCATGGGGCGGACAATGCGGATATACCAATATAGCACTCAATCTGTCATCGACCCATAAGACAACACGCAACATACGCAGTCGTGGAGCATTCACTGTAAGCCTCGGCACAGTCGACACACTGAAACTGTCAGATTACTTCGGAATAGTTTCAGGCAATAAGAATCCCGACAAGGTTGCCGACGCAGGAGTGACCGTTGTCAAATCGGAAAATGTCGACGCACCCATCATCGAGGAGTATTCGTTGACAATGGAGTGCCGGGTGATTTCAATAAACGAGGAACTTGGAGAAACCCGTGTAGTGGGAGAAATTATAAACACAATAGTCGACGACTCAATAGTTGACGAAAAGGGAGCCGTGGACTACAACAAACTTCAGCCGATATCCTTTGATTCGGAAACCAATTCTTATCGCATAATCGGCGAAAAAGTAGGCAAAGCTTTCTACGACGGTAAGGATTATCCGAAAAAATAACCGCTCTTACACATAAAGATTAAAAAATGCCACTTCAGCGGTGATATCATTTAGCATCACCGCCGAAGTGGTATACGAATTAGTCAAGGAAACGGCTTGTCAAGCCCCCGTAGGCATCAATGCGCCTGTCACGGAGGAAGGGCCACCAACGGCGCACATTTTCCGAGCGGGAAAGGTCGATTTCGACCACAGCTTCGCATTCTTTATCGTCAGGAGCCTTGAACAGGAATTCACCCTGCGGCCCAGCAACAAACGAGCTACCCCAGAACTGAATTCCTCCCGTGACATTCGACGGGTCGTCCTCATGTCCCACTCTATTTACAGCTATAAGCGGAAGTCCGTTGGCTATTGCATGGCCGCGCTGCACGGTAATCCATGCCTCACGCTGACGCGATTTCTCATCGTCGGCGTCGCTGCTCTCCCATCCTATTGCGGTGGGATAGATGAGCATCTCGGCTCCACGCAACGCCATAAGGCGTGCAGCCTCGGGGTACCACTGGTCCCAGCATACAAGCACGCCAAGTCGTCCTACCGATGTGTCGATCGGTTCAAAACCGAGGTCACCGGGAGTGAAGTAAAATTTCTCATAGTAGGCAGGATCGTCGGGAATGTGCATCTTACGGTATTTTCCTGCAATCGAGCCGTCGGCCTCAAACACTACAGCCGTATTATGATACAGTCCCGGAGCCCTGCGTTCAAACAACGAAGTGACTATTACGACTCCGAGCTCACGGGCAAGTGCCGAGTAGAATTCGGTGGTCTTTGAAGGGAATCCCACGGCAAGCCCGCACAAGTCGGTCGATTCAGTCTGACAAAAATAGAGCGAATCATGCAACTCCTGATTCACTATGAGTCGGGCACCGTTTTCGGCAAGGCGCCTCATCTTCTCGGCAAGTCGATTGCGATTGTTGTCAATGTCGCCCGTATTGGCTTGCTGTATAATTCCTACTTTCAAAATATTGCTCATATAGGTAATATCGTTTCAGGCACCTGCATCGTCACACAATGCAGCGAGCCGTGTTGTTTTATCAATACACTGCAATCGATTTTCACCACCTGATGGTCGGGGAATGCAATCTTGATTATCTGTGCTGCAAGTTCATCCTTCTGCGGCTGTCGGTAGACAGGCATCAATATCGAATGATTCATAATCAAGAAATTGGCATAGGTAGCAGGCAATCTGTTTCCATCTTCGTCATACACGGCATCGGGCAGTGGCAGTTCTATCAGGTTGTAAGGCTGTCCCAAAGCGGTCACAAACGACTGAAGCTGAAGCTTCATCTTGTTCAGTTCATCATAGTGGCTGTCGGTGACATCGTCAGTGCCTACATACAGGATGGTATCATTTGGTGCCAAGCGGGCAAGTGTGTCGATGTGGCTGTCGGTATCATCGCCTTCAAGCGCACCGTAATCAAGCCACAGCACCCGGTCAAGACCGAATCGCGACTTAAGGTACTCCTCGATTTCATCACGCGACATCGCTCCATTGCGATTGGGCGAAAGCAGGCATTGCGATGTAGTCATCAAAGTTCCCTGCCCGTCACTCTCGATTGAGCCGCCTTCGAGCACAAATGACAGTTCATTGCTGTAACAACCTCTCAGCAAACCGGCATTGCACATAGCGCGGGTTATGAGGTTGTCCTTGTCGGCGGGAAACTTAAGTCCCCACCCGTTGAACTTGAAATCGCATATCACCGGATTACCGTCACGCTCTACGGTTATAGGGCCGAAATCACGGGCCCACGTGTCATTGGTCGGAACCGTGAGATAGAGTATGCGATTAGGCAGTTTCTCACAATCAAGCACCCGTCGCGGCTCCTCGACATCGGGAGCTACAACGATCAGCGTTTCCTCCCGGGCAATGGCCTTGGCTATCTCGACGAAACAGTCGATTGCGTCATCGAGCACCGGAGCCCAGTCGGTGTCCTTGTGGGGCCACGAAAGCATCACAGCTCCGTGAGGCTCCCACTCGGCAGGAAGCCTTGTCGCACGATCACTCATCATAATCGTTCAATGTATCGTAGATGGACTCCTGCGAATCCATGTACTCTTCACAAAAATCAAGGAATCCGTTCTTTTCACTACTTCCCACAGCATCGCACCATTCACGGTACTCGGTTCGCAGCTCCGAATCCTCGTTTATCATTTTTTTGAACTCCGCTTCGGCCATATCCACACTTCCGTATTGATGGAGTATATGAAGGAAGACATCAGTTATATCTCTCATAATTCAATATTTGAGTCTAAGAAGAAATGATACGTTCACTAAAAACAGATAGGCAAATTACTGTTTCAAATTTACAACACTAATAGTAATCATCCAAACAATTTCACATATTTAAACCTTTGTGCATTGTTTAATACACTTTTTGACATCAACATTTTGAAAAATGTGTGTTTTTCATAGTATTATCGCATAGTGCCCTAAATATTTTCCTTATTGAATCGGTGAGAGTCATGTCGGATATAACTCTGTATCATAGCATAGATAATCCTCTGTACAGGGGATAGCGAAACATCGCTGTCACCCAAAATCATCTCTTTCGCGATAGCTCCTGCTATCGTAACTCGTTCTTCCTCCGGAAGTGACTGGATTGTGCTTATCACTTTAGGAGTGATAACTATCGGCTGTAACATAGCAATAAGATTTATTAGTTGAACACGTTGCAAAGATAGTCCTCACCATGCGCCATAATTAAGCACATAAAAGTTAAAAACATTAAAATATAGGTTTTGATGTTTTACTCGCCACAATGCATAAAAATATGGCGAAAAATTTGTAACTTCGCGAAAAATTACAACACAATAGTCACTTATGTCAGAAAATTCCCTACTCTCACGCCTCGACGGCATTGAAGCGCGTTTTGAGGAAGTGAGCACATTGATAACCGACCCGGCAGTTATTTCAGACATGAAGCGCTATGTACGACTGACCAAGGAGTATAAAGAGCTTGAAAAGTTGACCAATGCCACCCGCTGTTACCGCAATCTGCTCGACAACATAAATGAAGCACGTGAAGTTCTCGACTCCGAGAGTGACGAAGAGATGCGTTCGCTTGCCAAGGAGGAACTTGATGACGCCACGGCACGAATACCGCAGCTTGAAGAGGAGATAAAGTTGCTTCTCATCCCGGCCGACCCCGAGGACGGCAAGAATGCAATCGTTGAAATAAGAGGAGGCACAGGAGGCGACGAGGCTGCAATATTCGCAGGCGACCTGTTCAAGATGTACAGCAAATATTGTGAGTCAAAGGGCTGGAATGTAGCCGTGACAAGCTTCAACGAAGGAACAGCCGGAGGATTCAAGGAGATAGTATTCTCGGTAACGGGCGAAGGCGTGTACGGTATCCTGAAGTATGAAAGCGGCGTACACCGTGTACAACGAGTGCCGGCTACCGAAACCCAGGGCCGTGTGCACACATCGGCGGCCACAGTGGCCGTGCTGCCCGAGGCCGAGGAATTTGATGTAGAAATCAACGAAGGTGAAATAAAGTGGGACACATTCCGAAGCGGAGGTGCCGGAGGCCAGAACGTAAACAAGGTGGAATCGGGCGTAAGACTTCGCTACATGTGGAAGAACCCCAATACAGGCGAAACCGAGGAAATACTGATCGAGTGTACCGAAACACGCGACCAGCCCAAGAACAAGGAGCGCGCCCTAAGCCGACTGCGTACATTCATCTACGACAAGGAGCACCAAAAGTACCTCGACGACATAGCGTCACGCCGAAAGACTATGGTGTCGACCGGCGACCGCTCGGCCAAGATACGCACCTACAACTATCCGCAGGGACGCATCACCGATCACCGCATCAACTACACAATCTACAATCTTGCGGCATTCATGGATGGTGACATACAGGATTGCATCGACCACCTGATAATCGCCGAGAATGCCGAGAAGCTAAAAGAGTCAGAATTATAACCCTCAATCAACATAGACCGATGAAAAGAACTGAATTAGTTGAGAACATAAAGCGTAAAGAGTCATTTCTATGCGTGGGACTTGATCCCGACATAAAGAAAATACCTCAGCATCTGCTGCGCGAGGAAAATCCGTTATTTGCCTTCAACAAAGCGATAATCGATGCCACAGCGCCCTATTGCGTAGCCTACAAGCCCAATCTCGCATTCTACGAAAGCCTCGGTGTGGAGGGATGGATTGCTCTTGAGCGCACCGTAAAATATCTGAAGGAGAATCATCCCGACCAATTCATAATCGCCGATGCCAAGCGAGGCGACATAGGCAACACCTCGATGCTCTATGCCCGCAGCTTCTTCGAGCATCTCGATGTCGATGCCATAACCGTGGCACCCTACATGGGCGAGGACAGCGTGACACCGTTTCTCGGATATGAGGGCAAATGGGTGATTCTGCTGGCCCTCACATCCAACAAGGGATCTCATGACTTCCAGTTGATCGAGGACAAAAACGGCAAGCGACTCTTCGAGCACGTAATCACCACATCACAGAAATGGGCCACTCCCGATGAAATGATGTATGTAGTGGGTGCTACACAGGGCAGCATGTTCAAGGACATTCGCAACGTTGCACCACAAAGCTTCCTGCTTGTTCCCGGTGTAGGCGCACAGGGAGGCAGCCTTGAGGAAGTGGCACGTTACGGCATGATTCCCGACTGCGGATTGCTCGTCAACTCATCGCGAGGCATCATATACGCATCGTCGGGTGAAGACTTCGCCGAAGCCGCAGGCAAGGAGGCTGAAAAGCTTCGCGACCAGATGTCGGCATTATTGAAGTCATCTCACATCATTTAAGCAAATTTAGCAGCATAATTCGCGAATTTCCGCTATATTTGCCGTAAATATTTCATTGTTACAGACTATTTCGATTAACCAACTAAATATTAACCAAAATGCAGAAAATAGACAACTACAACTTTGCCGGAAAGAAGGCCATTGTCCGTGTTGACTTCAATGTGCCTCTGGATGAAAACGGTAAGATTACCGATGACACCCGTATCCGTGGCGCCCTCCCCACCCTCAAGAAAATCCTCAACGACGGTGGCAGCCTCATCATCATGTCACACATGGGCAAGCCCAAAGGCAAGGTAAATCCTAAGTTCTCACTTAGCCAGATCAAGGACGATGTAGCCAAGGCTCTCGGCCATGATGTAAAGTTTGTATCTGACTGCGTAGGTCCCGAAGCAGCTGAAGCCGCAGCCAACCTCAAGCCCGGCGAAGTGCTTCTGCTTGAAAACCTTCGTTTCCACCCCGAAGAAGAAGGCAAGCCCGTAGGCATCGACAAAGCCGATCCCGCTTACGACGCAGCTAAGAAAGAGATGAAGGAAAAACAGAAAGAATTTGCAAAGCAGCTCGCAAGCTATGCCGATGTATATGTTAACGACGCATTCGGTACAGCTCACCGCAAGCACGCTTCAACAGCCGTTATCGCCGACTATTTCGGAGCTGACGACAAGATGCTCGGCTACCTCATGGAGAAGGAAGTTCAGGCCGTTGACAACATCCTCAGCGACATCAAGCGTCCCTTCACCGCAATCATGGGTGGTTCTAAGGTTTCAACCAAAATCGGCATCATCGAAAACCTCATGGACAAGGTTGACAACCTCATCCTCTGCGGCGGTATGACATATACATTTGCCAAGGCTCAGGGCGGCAAGATCGGTAACTCAATCGTTGAGGACGACAAGCTTGACCTTGCTCTTGACATCATCAAGAAGGCTAAGGAGAAGGGTGTAAACCTCATCCTCGGCACCGACTGCATTGCTGCCGATTCATTCAGCAACGATGCCAAGACTATGGTTTGCCCCGCCAACAACATCCCCGACGGATGGGAAGGCCTCGATGCAGGTCCCGAAACCCGCAAGCTTTTTGCAGCAGCCATCGTTCCTTCCAAGACTATCCTTTGGAACGGCCCTGCAGGTGTATTCGAGTTTGACAACTTCACAGGTGGTTCTCGTGCAATCGCCGATGCTATCGTAGAAGCTACCAATAATGGTGCATTCTCACTCGTTGGCGGCGGTGACTCGGTTGCATGTGTAAACAAGTTCGGTCTTGCCGATGAAGTTTCTTACGTATCAACCGGTGGCGGCGCACTTCTTGAGGCCATCGAAGGTAAGATTCTCCCCGGCGTTGCTGCCGTTCAGGGCAAGTAATCGACAACCTGTTTTAATCAATAAAATAAATCAGCCATTTAGCGCAATGCTAAATGGCTGATTCTTTATATATGTGCTGTGTGACTGCTATTGATTCAGTATGGCATCTATCTCGGCAAGCTCCTCAATAGTAAACTCAATGTTGTCGACTGCAGCGATATTATTATCGAGCTGCCCCACCGAGCTTGCACCCACAATAACCGATGTCATTCCCGGCTTGGCAAGCAGCCATGCTATGGCCATTTGAGCCAACGACTGTCCTCGACGGGCCGCCATTGCGTCAAGCAACTTGATTTTTTCAACCAATTCGGGCGTTATGTCCTCACGATGTAGGAAACCTCCGTCACGTGCGGCTCTTGAACCTTCGGGAATTCCGTTGATATAGCGATTGGTAAGCAACCCCTGTGCCAACGGCGAAAAAGCTATGAATCCAAGACCCTGCTCACGACACATGGCAAAGTGGGCGCCCTCGGGCTTTCGGCTCAACATGCTGTAACGGTCCTGATATATGAGGCACCTCACATTCTGCTGTCGCATCATCTCACACGCCTCCGCTGCTTTATCCACAGGATACTTTGACAATCCCACATAAAGGGCCTTACCCTGCTTCACGATGTCGATAAGAGCCTGAACAGTTTCTTCAAGCGGTGTTTCGCTACAATAACGATGGCTGTAAAATATGTCGAAGTATTCAAGACCGGTGCGCTTAAGGCTCTGATTTATGCTTGCCATTATATATTTGCGCGAACCGCCGTCGCCATAGGGGCCGTCCCACATGAGGTGACCGGCTTTGGAGGTGACGATGATTTCATCTCGATGATTCTTAAGCCCCTCGCTCAGCATTCGCCCGAAATTGGCCTCGGCGCTACCGGGAGGCGGGCCGTAATTATTGGCGATGTCGAAGTGGGTTATACCCTTGTCAAATGCGTGGAATATGATGTCACGAGCCGTGGCATAATTGTCGACATATCCGAAATTATGCCACAAGCCGAGTGATATCATCGGTAGCTGCAATCCACTATTGCCACAGAATCGGTATTTCATATCTCTCGATTGTTATAACTGTCAACGAACGGGAATTTCAACTTCGGCAGGAGCCACGCCTTTGGCCGTCACGCGGAAACGAAGAGTTCCCGGAGTCTTGCCGCTACGGGCTATCGCTGTGGCAGCACCACTGAATAGCTTCATCTCAGGATTCTGGAACGGCAACAAGCATGTCGGGTCGCCATTTGCAGTAGCCTCAAATGCACCGGCTCCGTCTACTTTAAATTTGACAAGACGATCATCGGTAGGCACGATATTGTCATTCTTGTCGGCGACTTGTACCGTGAAATAGACAAGATCGTCACCATCGGCCTTCAACGATTCACGATTGGGTGTGACAACAAGATGATGCGGCTTGCCTGCGGTTTTTATCGACTCCTCGGCAACGGCATTGCCCTTGTCATCGTAAGCCACTACCTTTACCTCACCCGGTTCGTACACGGTTTCGTTCCACATCAGCCTGTAACGATTCTGATAGGTGGAGTCGTTCTTCTCGCGAACGCCCTGACTCTTTCCGTTTATAAACAACTCGGCTTTGGGATAGCTGGTGTAGACAAATATAGGTGTCACCTTGCCTTCACGGCCTTTCCAGTTCCAGTGAGGCAGAATGTGAAGTGTCGGCGACTCCTCGTTCCACTTTGAGCGATAGAGGTAATAACGGTCCTTGGGAAGTGACGCAAGGTCGATGATACCGAACACTGAGCTATGGTTGGGCCATGCATCGGTATCGTAAGGCGAAGGCTCGCCAAGATAGTCAAATCCGGTCCACACAAACTGACCTATTACATAGTCCTTGTCATCGTCCATAGCAAAGTCTATATCGGGAGTGTTGGACCATATACATGACTCATTGTCATAGCTCGACGACTGATGGTCGGGGTGCGTCACGTGATTGTGTTCCTTAAATTCGATAGGGAAATGATAAACTCCACGCGATGAAACGGTCGAAGCGGTTTCCGAACCGAGAATCAGTTTCTGCGGAAGCTTTTCATAGGCTTCTTCATAGAACTGAGGCTTGTAATTGAAGCCGGGAATGTCGAGAGCGGCAGCAAAGCCATTGTCAAGCACCGCCCTTATCTGATCCATACCGCATGTCACGGGACGGGTCGGGTCAAGCTTATGCACAAGATCCTGAAGCATTGTAAGCTCCTTTACTCCTCCGGGGCCCCACTGGCTCGGCACCTCGTTGCCTATCGACCACATGAGCACCGACGGGCTGTTGCGGTAATGCTCAACCATGTTGGTGATGTCACGCTCGGCCCATCCGTTGAAGTATGAGCCATAACCGTTAGGCGACTTCGGACGGAAGCTCCAATCGTCAAAGGGCTCAATCATCAACATCACGCCCATTTCGTCGCACAGCTCGACAAGTTCGGGAGCCGGCATGTTATGAGATGTACGTATGGCATTTACTCCCATATCCTTGAGCAGTTCTATCTGATGACGCAACGCCGAGCGGTTGACTGCCGCGCCCAACGGGCCGAGGTCATGATGATTGCACACTCCGCGGAACTTGGTAAGCTCCCCGTTAAGGAAAAATCCCTTTTCGGGAACATACTCGATACTGCGTATACCGAATCGGGTGTCATAACTGTCGACAACCTTGCCGTCGACGCTGACAGTAGTGCGTGCCGTGTACAGCTTTGGCGACTTCGGCGACCACAATTCAGGTCGGTTTACAAGGAAATTCTGGAAATCCTTCTGTCCGTGATACACAAATTCCGATGAATTCTTTGCAACCACATCGCCTGCAGGCGACAGAATTTCGGTAGCCACCATAGCCTTTTGGCCGTCATTAAGACCGGCTATCTTCACCTCAAGGCGCACCGATGCATAATCCTTGGTCACCTTGGGTGTCGTAACGTATGTGCCCCAAACGGGGATGTGTACTTTATCGGTATTTACAAGATGCACGTTACGGTAAAGTCCGGCTCCGGGATACCAGCGCGATGCCCTTTCAAAGTTTTCAAGATCGACCTCGACATCGTTCTTGCCGGGATGTACCGCGTCAGTGATGTCGACATAGAATGAGTTGTAGCCATAAGGCCAATATGCAAGTTCCTTGCCGTTGACTTTGACATGCGCATTGCTCATCGCTCCGTCAAATACAAGGGTAAATGTCCTGCCTGTAGTGTCGGGAACATCAATAACCGTGCGGTAGGAACCTTTTCCTATAAAAGGAAGGCCGCCGGTACGGCCGGTCTTTTCTGTCTTTTCTGTTTCTCCGTTCTGCTCTACGGCAACAACCTGAAGGTCGTTATTTCGGTCGAAAGGCCCGTATATGGCCCAATCATGAGGTATTCTTACATTCTGCCACTGCGTGTCGGCCGAATGGACACCCTTTGTAAACTGCCAGCCTTCATTCAACGTAGTCGTATGACGCTCCGCATTAAGACTGACCGCAATCACACCGGTCATTACCATCATGGCAATCCGGGGGAAATAGTGCTTGTTCATTTAATTATGGATGGAATTTAGTTATTGGTAATACTTAAAATTCGGGTCATGGTAAATCGATGACATTGTGTCATTACATTATACATACAAAAATACAAAAAATAATCCAACAGACATGAAACATGCTACATAATATATCTTAATAAGAGCCGGTTCGACAATAAATATTAACGGCTCTTAAAATTGCGACTGCGAAAAAATCTCGATTTTGTCCTACTTTATCGCGAAATATTCCTATTGCAAACGAAATTTATTTCTTTATTTTGCATGAAATAGTAATTATTAAATCATTACATGAAATACAACAAAATCGGGAAAACTGGAATGGTAGTGTCGTCGCTCAGTTTTGGAGCCTCGTCGCTCGGCGGAGTGTTCCGCGACATAAATCAGGCATCGGCAATCAAAGCAGTGGAAACAGCCATTGAAGGTGGCATGAATTTCATCGATGTATCGCCCTACTACGGTCATTACAAAGCCGAAACAGTGCTCGGCAAGGCTTTAAAGGGCATCGATCGAAGCAAATATTATCTCTCGACCAAGGTAGGCCGCTACGGCAAGGACGGTGTCAACACATGGGATTACTCGGCAAAACGCGCCACTGAGAGCGTATTTGAAAGCATGGAACGCATCGGCGTCGACTACATCGATTTGATAAACGTACACGACATCGAATTTGCCGACCTCAATCAGGTGGTCAATGAAACTCTGCCGGCACTTGTGGAGCTTCGCGAAAAAGGTGTCGTGGGACATGTGGGCATAACCGATCTCCAGCTGGAGAATCTCAAGTGGGTAATCGATCGCGTACCCGAAGGCACAGTCGAAAGCGTGCTCAATTTCTGTCACTATACGCTCAACGACGACAAGTTGCTCGATTTCCTCGACTATTTCGAGCAGCACGGCATCGGTGTCATCAACGCCTCGCCACTCTCGATGGGACTGTTGTCCAATAGAGGCGTGCCCGACTGGCATCCCGCACCCAAGTCGCTTGTCGATGCCTGCCGCAAGGCCGTGGAGCATTGCAACGCCAAGGGATACCCGATTGAGAAACTCGCAATACAATTCTCAACCGGAAATCCGAGGATCGCGACTACGCTGTTCAGCTCGGCCAATCCCGACAATGTGGCTAACAACATAGCATTCGTCGACGAGCCCATCGACATGACACTCGTTGAGGAGGTGCGTGACATAATAGGAAACCAGCAGCGAGTAAGCTGGGCCAACTCTTAATGACCGCCGACATGGATTACACAATAATCGATGCACACTCGCATTTGTGGCTGAATCAAGACACAATCGTCAACGGATTGCCGGTACGCACCATCGACCGCGGACGCTCGATATTCCTGGGCGAAGAGAGGCAGATGCTGCCGCCGTTCATGATCGACGGACGCAACTCGGCCGAAGTATTCCTGTCAAACATGGATTATGCACAAGTTTCGGCAGCCGTGGTCACTCAGGAGTTCATCGACGGAAATCAGAATGAGTATCTTGCCGATGTAGTAAAGCGATACCCCGACAGGTTTTTCGTTTTCGGCATGTGTGAATTTCGCAAACCGGGTTTTCTCCCCGATGCAAAAGAGCTGATAGCACGCGGATTCCGCGGATTGGCCATACCTGCTCACCGACTTCCGCTCGGCGACGACCGGGTTTGGCTCAACTCTTCCGAAATGATGGAGATGTTCAAGTACATGGAGAAGCACGGCATAATATTGTCGATAACACTGGCCGACGGAGCATTGCAAGTGCCCGAGATGGAAGATGTCATCAGCGAATGTCCCGATCTTAAAATAGCGATAGGACATTTCGGAATGGTGACTATGCCCGACTGGATGGAACAGATAAAGCTGGCACGACATAAAAATGTCATGATTGAATCAGGAGGCATAACATGGCTCTTCAATTCTGAATTTTATCCCTTTGACGGAGCCGTGCGCGCCATACGCAAAGCTGCCGATGCCGTAGGTATGGATAAGCTCATGTGGGGCTCTGATTATCCTCGCACGATAACGGCCATAACCTACCGCATGTCCTACGACTTCATTATAAAGTCACCCCTCATGACTACCGATGAAAAACGTGCATTCCTCGGTGAAAACGCAAAACGTTTTTACGGTTTTAAGAATCTTATAGAGTTACCTTACATCAAAAACATGTCGGAATGAATCCTACAACCAGAAATCGATACATTGTACCGCTATCGCTCGTGATATGCCTCTTCTTCGTCTGGGCAATCAGCGCCAACCTGCTGCCAACAATGATAAGGCAGCTGATGAAGACTTGCGAACTGACACCCTTTGAAGCGTCATTTACCGAAACCGCCTATTGGCTCGCATACTTCATCTGCCCCATACCGATTGCGATGTTCATGAAGCGTTACACCTACAAGGCCGGCATAATATTCGGCCTGCTCATGGCTGCAGCCGGTGCATTGCTGTTCTTCCCTGCGGCTGTGATAAAAGAGTATTGGTTCTACCTGTGCGTATTCTTTGTCATCGCTACCGGAATGTGCTTCCTTGAAACAGCCGCCAATCCTTACGTAACGGTTCTCGGCGCACCTGAATCGGCTCATCGCCGACTAAATCTCGCCCAGTCGTTCAACGGACTTGGTGCTTTCATATCGGCAATGTTCATCAGCAAGATAATACTCAGCGGCGATTCATATACACGTGACACACTGCCGGCCAACTTCACCGGCGGATGGGAAGCATATATCGAGGCTGAAACCAGCGCCATGAAAGGCCCCTATGCGGCTCTTGCCCTTATGCTTGTAATAATAGCAGTGATATTCATCTTCTCAAAACTGCCCAAAATAAACGAAGGTCACAGCAGTTCGGGAAAGCTTATTAATTTCGGTGTATTCAAACGCTCTCACCTCGCTAAAGGCGTAGTGGCTCAGTTCTTCTATAACGGAGGACAAACGGCAATCAACAGCCTCTTCCTTGTCTACTGCTGCTCCTATGCAGGCATAAGCGAATCCACCGCGACTACATTCTTCGGCATCTACATGCTTGCATTCCTGCTTGGCCGATGGGTGGGAACCATGTTGATGAGCAAGTTCAAAGCGAGCAACATGCTCACCGTCTACTCTCTCGCCAATGTAGTGCTGTGTATTGTGATAACGCTGTTTGGAGGCATGGTGGGACTATATGCCATGATAGCGGTGTCGTTCTTCATGTCGATCATCTACCCCACCCAATTTTCACTCGCGATAACCAATCTTGGTGATGACACAAAGAGCGGCTCGGCATTCCTGGTAATGGCCATTGTGGGTAACGCCTGTCTGCCGCAGCTCACCGCATTCATCATGATGCTCGACCCGATGTGGTATCACATTGCCTATGTCGTTCCCATGATATGCTTCATGGTGTGCGCCTATTACGGATTCCGCGGGCACAAAATAATCAACTGACAACCATTCATTCAAAATATAACCAACAAGTAACTGAATATAATTATGCTTGCAATTCAAATAAAATCGCCCGGCAATGTCGAAGTAATCGATCTCGACATGCCTCAACTTCGTCCCGGAGAAGTATTAATCAAGATTGACTACGTGGGATTCTGCGGCTCCGACCTCAATACATTCCGCGGAAAAAATCTCATGGCAATATCACCCGTCATTCCGGGACATGAGATAGGTGGAACCATCGAAGCCATCGGCGACAACGTACCCGAAGGCGTGTTCACCAAGGGCATGAACGTTACTGTAAATCCCTATACGGCATGCGGCAAATGCTCTTCTTGTCGTAAGAGCCGCCCCAACGCCTGCGAGCACAACGAAACACTCGGTGTGCAGCGTCACGGAGCCATGCGCGAATACATCGCCATACCTTGGGAGAAAGTCATACCGGCTCCCGGCATCTCTTCGCGCGACTGCGCATTAATCGAACCGATGAGTGTAGGCTTCCATGCCGTTGACCGAGGTGCAGTCACCGACATAGACACCGTAATGGTGATAGGATGCGGCATGATCGGACTCGGTGCAATATTGAGAGCAGCCATGAGAGGCGCCACTGTCATAGCCACCGACCTTGACGACGACAAACTTGAACTCGCAAAGCGACTCGGAGCTACCTACACCATAAACTCGGCCAAGGAGAATATACACGAAAAGCTGTGTGACATAACCGCGGGATATGGTCCCGATGTAGTTGTCGAAGCTGTAGGCTCACCCGTGACCTATGTAACGGCAGTGGAGGAAGTGGCATTTGCCGGACGAGTTGTGTGCATCGGCTATTCAAAGTCGGATGTCACGTTCCAGACAAAGCTGTTTGTGCAGAAAGAGCTCGACATACGCGGTTCACGCAATGCGTTGCCGGCCGACTTCAATGCCGTGATACGTTACATGCAACACGGCAACTGCCCCGTAGACCTGCTTATCAGCGACATAGTGACGCCCGACAAAGCGCAAGAGGCGCTTCAGCATTGGTCGGACAATCCCGGAAAGGTATTCAGAATATTAGTCAAATTTTAAAGCGATTCAATGCCAGTCAACGGATACAGAGTAAAACGTTACGACCAGCCGGTAAAACGCTATTGCCAGACAATCGACCTGTCAGACAATCCGGAGCTGATAGAACGCTACAAGGAGTGTCACAGCAAAGCGAATGCCTGGCCTGAGATTCGTGAAGGGATACGCGAAGTGGGAATCCTTGAAATGGAGATGTACATAACCGGCAATCGCGTATTCATGATTGTGGAAACTCCTCTTGACTTCGACTGGGACACGGCAATGAAGCGACTTGCCTCGTTACCGCGCCAGGCCGAATGGGAAAATTTCGTGGCAACATTCCAAGGATGCAATCCTGACAGCACATCGGCCGAAAAATGGACGCTGATGGAACGCATGTTCTATCTTTACGAAAACTAACAACACTACCGTACAATGAACTTACGACCATTAAACAGGGAAACGGTGGCGACAACCACCCATCCTGTAAGAATACTTCAATTCGGCGAAGGCAACTTCCTGAGGGCATTTGTCGACTGGATGATTGACATTGCCAACGAAAAAGGTGTTACCGATAGCGACATAGCCATAGTGACGCCGCGTTTCCGCATTACTCCCGCCTTGGAAACATTACATAAGCAGGATGGACTCTATCATGTGTACCTTGAAGGTGTAAAGGATGGCAAACCCGGCAAGGAGTCACGGTTGGTTACCTCGATAGCCGACGCCTTTTCACCGGCAGCCGACATGGAGCGTTACGAAAGCTACATAACATCGCCCGACTTAAGATTTGTAATATCAAACACAACCGAAGCGGGCATACGTTACGAGCCCGAAGAGATGTCAGGCGACAACCAGTCAACATTTCCCGGTAAAGTCACCAAGATGCTGCACAAACGCTTCATCCGCTTCAACGGAGCCCACGACAAGGGATTGATATTCCTGTGCTGCGAGCTGATCGAGGACAACGGAAGTACCCTACGCGACTTCGTGCTGCGTCACGCCGCTGAAGGAGGTCTTGGCAACGATTTCATCGACTGGGTGAAAAACAGCTGCATATTCTGTGACACTCTTGTCGACCGCATAGTGTCGGGATTCCCTCACGACACAATTGACGAGCTTAAGGAGGAGCTCGGTTATGATGACAACCAGATCGTCAAGGGTGAACTTTACCACATATGGGCCATAGGAGGTGAAGGCTATCTGACGGCACAACGTGAGCTGCCCCTTGACAAGGCGGGACTCAATGTGGAGTTCATGCCCTCGATAAAGAAGTTCCGCGACAAGAAGGTGAGAATACTCAACGGCTCGCACACCGGAATGGTGCCGGTTGCTCTACAGCTTGGATGCGAAACGGTTATGAACGCATTCGACAACCGTGATGTCAACGAATTCATCAACACAATGGTCGAGCGTGAAGTGCTGCCGATGATTGACGAAGAGCGCGAAACACTTGAGCGATTCTCGGCAGGAATACTTGAACGTTTCTACAACCCTTATATTAAACATCAGCTCAAGTCAATAGCGTTAAACTCGTTGTCGAAGTGGGAGGCACGTAATTATCCCACTGCAAAGGACTACTATTCACGTAACGGCAAAAGAGCGGATTTTGAACTGTTCACATTTGCCGCATTGCTCTCACTGTACGGCCCCGGCTCGGGATTCAACGCCCAAGACACCCAAGAGCATCTTGAATTGATAAATCAAGTGTGGAATGACAACGACTATCGCTCTACTGTTGCCTCCATTGTCAACAGCAACATTTTCACCGAAAATTTTGAAGAGCATATTCCCGGCTTTATCGATGACACGGCAAGATATCTGAGTGAAATCAGACGGAACGGCATGTCAGTGGCATTAAAACAATTCATTGAAGCGCACAAGAATGGCTAAACGCATCATAAGGATAAACCCAGCCGACAATGTAGCCGTAGTTTTAGCCGACGAGATAAAAGCCGGTGAAACATTGACCGAAGGAGGCGTAACGGTAACGTTGAAGGATGACATGATTCGAGGTCACAAAGTGGCGCTAACCGACATAGCCCAAGGAGGCGATGTCGTAAAATACGGTTATCCCATAGGCCATGCGACAAGCCACATAACGGCCGGCGAACATGTACATTCCCACAATCTCGCGACATCGCTCGATCTTGACTTGGAGTACACCTACAATCCTGTGACAATCGAGGCCAAACCGTCGTCAAGTGAACCGCCCACAATCAACGGCTATCTACGAGCCAACGGAGAGATGGGTATTCGCAATGAATTGTGGATAGTGCCAACGGTGGGATGTGTCAACGGACAAGCTCAGGCAATCGTCAAACGACTGACCGAAGAGTGTGACACATGCCATGTAGACGATGTGCGTGCGTTCACCCACAATTATGGCTGCTCTCAACTCGGCACCGACCATGAAAACACCCGCTCGGCCTTGGCTGCACTAATAAAGCATCCCAATGCAGGCGGTGTACTTGTGCTCGGCCTCGGTTGCGAAAACAACCAATTGGCAACGTTGCGTGACACATTGGGCGACTACGACCCGTCACGAATAAAGTTTCTCGTAGCGCAGGAAGTGGACGACGAGATTGAAGAGGGAGTCGCAATAGGCAAGCAATTGATTGAAACGATGAAGAACGACCGCAGGCAGCCCCTGCCGATGTCACTTCTGAAAGTGGGATTGAAATGCGGAGGTTCCGACGGCCTGTCGGGGATAACCGCCAATCCGCTTGTGGGAATGGTGTCGGACAAGCTGATTGAATGCGGAGCGACAACCATAATGACCGAAGTCCCTGAAATGTTTGGAGCCGAAACCATATTGATGAACCGGGCTGTCGACCGAAAAATATTCAATAAGATTACATCGCTCATAAACGACTTCAAGGACTATTTCCGCTCCTACGGCCAACCGATATATGAAAATCCGTCACCGGGCAACAAAGCCGGAGGCATAACGACTCTTGAGGAAAAGTCGCTCGGATGCGTGCAGAAAGGTGGCACAAAACCGGTTGTCGATGTCATCGGATATGCCCGCCAAGCCACAAAGGCCGGACTAAACCTGCTCAACGCTCCGGGTAATGATCTCGTAGCCTCGACCGCACTTGCGCTGGCAGGATGTCACATCGTCCTGTTCACTACAGGGCGAGGGACTCCATTCGGAACATTTGTCCCCACAATGAAAATATCGACCAACACAGCTCTTTATGAGAAAAAGAAGCACTGGATTGACTTCAATGCAGGAACGATAATAGAGGGCGAATCCATAAATAACGCTTCCAAGCGAATGCTCGACAAAATCATAGACACCGCCAGCGGAATGTTGTTAGAGCATGAACTTACCGGAGCCAAGGAAATCGCAATATTCAAAACAGGAGTGACACTATAGAATTGTAATTGCAAAGGACCGACATGAGTATTGGTAGCACTCAATACCCGTGTCGGTCCTTAATTTTAATTACCCTCAAGCAACTTAATCAAAGTCTGATTGGCACGATCGATTACATTGGTTTCAAGTGAAGCCAGATAAATTTTGGTCGTTGATTCGGAATCATGTCCCATGCCCTGGCTTATCACCGACAACGGGATGTTGCGCGAGCGTGCGATAGAAGCCCATGAATGGCGGGCAACATACATGGTCAACGGCAACGACAGATGCACCCTGCTCCCTACCCGCTTCAAGTTGTAGTTTATCTTGTAGAGGCCATTCTTATATTTGCTCCTTACATTCACAGTTGAGTCCTCAATTATCGGGAGCAAGTAGATTGACGACGGATTGCCGTAACGCTGCACGATGCGTTGCATAACGGGTTCCCATTTTATCACCAGCAATTGATTGGTTTTCCGTCGACGATAAGTAAGTCGTCCACCCACAAGATCGCTCTTTTTCAAGAATGCCATGTCGACAAACGACATACCCCTTAAGAAGAAGCTCAGAATAAACATGTCACGGGCATACTCGAGTTTCGGATCGTGCGACAGGTCAAGCGAATATATTTCCCTGATTTTATTCAACGACACGGCTCGCTTCACCGTCTTTTCGATTCCCGTATAGACATGCTTGAATGGGTAAGTCTGTACGGTAATGTTTCGGTCAACCGCCCGATTATAAACAGCCCTGAGCACGCGCATGTAGAACGACACGGTGTTTAAAGTCACTCCGGAACGTATCAACCACGCCTGATAGGAAAGCAAGCGTATGCTGTCGAGCTGTCTGAATTCAATATCTCCCCCTTGCAAAAAACGCTTGAAATTGTTAAGCGTGGTAAGATAGGTTTCATAACAACGTTTTTTGTCAGCTGCAATCATTCCTTGCAGCACATCCACCATAAATTCACAGAATAGCGGCTCTTGTCTTAAATGCCTTGATTCATTTGTCATGTTAAATACTTATTAAATTATCTCTGTTGAATAGTTTGGCAAAGTTAGAGCCGGTACGACAATAATGAGTTAATCCAAAATTATGTGTGAGCAATTTGTGGAGATAAATTGTTAATTTTGCACTATGATACATGACAATGACGAATTTTGGGAATGGGTTTACCGTAACATCAACGATGATGTCCTAAGCCTTAGGCTTCGCAATCACGGCAAGGAAGAGTGGATCGATGCGGCGATAACGCAGATAGAGTGTCGCAGGCGATGCAGTCGCAAATTGCCCGACACATTAAAATGCCGGCACTTCTTCTTCCCGTCGACATTGTCGGCCGAACAGTGTACGAGCGACATGCTGGCCGATTTCCATGCGGGATTGGTCGACGATTGCGCAAGCGTGCTTGACATGACATGCGGTCTTGGCATAGACACATTCCACATTGCTCGAAAAGCGTCATCGGTCACTGCTATAGAGCTTAACCCCGACACAGCTGAAGCAGCAGCACATAACGCCAAGGCACTGTCATTATCCAACGTTGCGATAGTACATGGCGACTCAACTTCATATTTAAAGGAGTGTGACAAAAGATTCGACACTATATTCATCGATCCCGCGAGGCGAGGCGACGCCGGCCAACGACTTTTTGCGTTGAGCGACTGCCGACCCGATGTAACGGCACTTCTGCCCGACATATCGGCACATTGCCGCAAATTGATTGTAAAGGCATCGCCGATGCTCGATGTCACACACACCTTGAGGGAACTGCCAATGACACGCGACATATACATCGTGGGCAATACCCGTGAATGTAAAGAACTCGTAAGCGTTGTCGACTTCACCAACGACACCAACGATGTCACAATACATGCATGGACCTCGGGCGACGACTTCAGCTATACACCTTCACAGGAGAGCGAAGCCACTGTAGAGTTCGGAACTCCCGAAGATGGATGGTATCTCTACGAGCCCTACCCTGCGGTCATGAAATGCGCCCCCTACAAACTGCTGTCCTCTCGGTTCGGAGTAAAGAAACTCCACCCCAACACACATCTATACACATCGTCGTCACCTGTCGACATGTTCCCCGGCGAGCGATGGAAAATCGAGCGCGTAATCCCCTTCGCGTCGAGTGAGCTGAAGCGATTCTCACGTAAATATCCACAAATAAACGTAGCGGTTAGAAATTTCGGATGGTCGGCCGACAAACTGAAAGCCAAGCTGAAAGTCAAGGACGGAGGCGACAAGCGACTTATAGGAGCAACCCTTACAGGCGACATAAAAATAATGCTCGTTCTGTGTAAGGACGAGCATTAGTAATCAAAAAAATTCTCCACTTTATCGTTTTTCAAACAATCGTGCCATCGAGCGCTTATCCTCACGCTCCTTGATGGACTGTCGTTTGTCATATTCCTTCTTACCGCGACCGATGCCTATAACCACCTTGGCAAGCCCGCGGTCGTTGATGAACAATCGCATAGGGATGATGGTAAATCCGGCCTCTTTGCCGTTCTTCTCCAACTTGGCAATCTCCTTCTTATTAAGGAGCAGCTTGCGGTCGCGACGCTCGGCATGATTGTTATATGTCCCGTAGAAGTATTCGGCTATATACATATTCTTAAGCCACACCTCGCCATTGGTCACATAACAGAATGAATCGGCAAGACTCGCCTTGCCAAGGCGTATCGACTTGATTTCGGTGCCGGTAAGCACGATGCCCGCCGTAAATGTGTCGGATATGGCGTAGTCAAATGTCGCACGCTTGTTTTTTATATTTATATCCTTACTATTCTTCAAATTCATGATAATTGCTGCATTATAAAATGAAACAAACAGCCGAGTATGTAGGGAGGCAACAGGATGCTCACTACACTCAGCGCCGTGAAAGCAAACGATGATGTCGCCCTGACGGCCAAATAACGCATTCCCATCCACATAACAAGCACAACCACCACCGGGAGGAACTGCACTATCGACAGATCAATTGGCGGCAGGCAATTGCCTATTATGTTTATAACAGCAAGCAGTCCCAGATTATACAATATGAAGGTGGTGTACTTCTTTTCATTGGGCTCACCGTCGACCATTCGCTTAAGGAAAAATGAGAACAGAAACACCGCAAAGAAAAATGTCACGAAATATTGTACAAAAATAACTACCGCATTCTGAATCATCGTCACCAATGAGAGGGAGGATACGTAGAAACGTTGAATGAACACCGTGCAAGCCGTTATGCCTATCAAGGGATAGAAGCCGCTCGATGCAATGGCACGCGGCTCCTCGCCACGTGCGGCTATATCCTCCCAGCCACGGGCCGGTGAGATTATTAATTGTAGCAAATAGCCTAAAAACTTTAGCATCGTCATTATTTTGGAATGGCAAAGTTAACAATATATCGCCAAAAAAGAGTAATTTTGCATATACGAAATTTTTACAATACACATAAAAACGCCATTTAGATATGTTAAAGACAATTTTAGCAATATCGGGAAAACCCGGACTGTTCAAATTAGTGAATCAAGGAAAGAATATGCTCATTGTAGAGTCACTTTCGACCGGCAAACGCACTCCTGCCTACGCCCACGACAAAGTGATATCGCTCGGTGACATAGCCATATATACCGTAGAGGAAGATGTTCCGTTGTCGAAAGTGCTTGAATCACTGAAAACAAAAGCCGACGGAAAGCCCGTGGATGTAAAAGCCATAGGTGACGATGCCGACATACGCGCCTACTTCAAGGAAGTGCTTCCCGACTTTGACGAAGACCGCGTTTACACCAACGACATAAAGAAGGTGCTCAACTGGTACAATCAGCTCCTCGCTGCCGGAATAACCGAATTTGTATCGCCGGAAGAGGAAGAAGAAGCGACTGAAGAGAAAGGCGAATAAAGCAGTCTTTAGAAAATACCAATCGGCAGAGTGATTATTGATATATCACTCTGCCGATTTTTTTATTGATCAATCATCATGGTCGTGATGGTGATGATGATGCTTTTTCGGCTTCTTATGCTTCTTGTGTTTCTTATGCTTGTAATAATATCCATCATCAAAGTCATAATCTCCCTCAATGCCCCAATAGCTGCGCATGGAGCCACACGAAGTAAGCGATGTCGATCCCAATCCAAGGATGGCTATTATGAGCCATATCACATATTTCTTCTTCATCTTTGATAAAATGTAGTGTTTAACTTAAATACGTTTAAACACTACAAAATGTTTATCATCGATGCTATAACTCGCGATAATGTGCTACTTTTTCATCCAGCAACGCCTTATCGATAACCTCCATCACAGTTTTAACGTAGTGGAATGTAAGGCCCGATATGTACATGGCATCAATGTCCTCGACATCCTTACGGTTTTCAACCGAAAGGATTATATCAGTTATTCCGGCACGCTTGGCGGCAAGAATCTTCTCCTTTATACCGCCCACAGGCAACACTTTGCCTCGCAGAGTAATTTCACCTGTCATGGCAAGGCATGAACGCACCTTGCGCTGAGTAAAGGCCGAAACAATGGATGTTGCCATAGTTATGCCGGCCGACGGGCCGTCCTTGGGAATGGCTCCTTCAGGGACATGCACGTGAAGCTGATATTTCTCAAACAACTCGTCGTCAATACCCAGCTCACGTGAATGGCTCTTTACATACTGCAAGGCTATCGCAGCCGACTCCTTCATTACGTTGCCGAGATTACCGGTCAATATCAATTTGTCTCCTTTGGCTCGTGACAATGACGACTCGATGAAGAGAATCTCACCGCCTACAGCCGTCCAGGCCAGTCCTGTGACAACACCGGCAAACTCATTGCCCTCATAGAGATCCTTGCTGTAGCGTTCAAGTCCGAGATATCCCTTAAGATGCTTGGGTTGTATCTTATGGGGATATTTCTCCTTAAGCATCAACGCAAGCACAATCTTACGTATAATCTTGGAAATCTGCTTTTCAAGTTGTCGCACACCGCTCTCCGAGGTATAGTTCTCGATTATATGGGCTATGGCCTCGGGAGTGAACGACAATTGCGACTTCTTAAGCTTGAACTCCTTCAGAAGGCGAGGTATTATGTGACGATTGGCTATCTCAATCTTCTCCTCAAGCAGATAACCCGAGAGGTCGATAATCTCCATTCGGTCGAGAAGTGGCTGCGACAATGTCGTCAATGTGTTGGCAGTGGCGATAAACAGCACCTTTGACAAGTCGTAATCGATGTCGACATAGTTGTCGTGGAATCGACAATTCTGTTCAGGGTCAAGCACCTCAAGCAATGCTGCTGAAGGATCGCCCTTGAAGTCGCTGCCTATCTTGTCGATCTCGTCGAGCAGCAATACAGGATTGGAAGTACCGACACGCTTTACTGCATCGATTATACGGCCCGGCATCGCTCCTATATAAGTGCGACGGTGTCCGCGTATTTCAGCCTCGTCATGAAGGCCGCCCAACGATACACGCTGATATTTGCGACCGAGAGCACGCGCCACCGACTGGCCCAACGATGTCTTTCCCACTCCGGGAGGGCCTACAAGACAGAGAATCGGAGCCTTGCCCTCGGGATTGTTGAGCAGCACGGCTATCTGCTCAAGGATACGCTCCTTGACCTTGGGAAGTCCATAGTGGTCGGCATCAAGGATATCCTTTGCCAGATTGAGGTCGGTATTCAAGTCGGAATACTTGTTCCACGGCAATTCGAGCAGAGTTTCTATGTAGGAATATTGAACCGAATAGTCGGGGCTTTGCGGATTCAGTCGTCCCAGCTTGTCAAGCTCCTTGTCAAACACGGCAGCTACATTGGCCGGGAAATCAATCTCATCAGCCTTACGGCGGAAAACAGTCAGATCGTCATCGTTATCACCGTAGAGTTCCTGGCGTATAGCCTCCATCTGCTGTTGCAGGAAAGCGTGACGCTGCTGCTGGTCAAAACTTTGACGGGCACTTGACTGAATCTCTTCGGCCACAAGCAGCATCTGCTCCTGACGCGTAAGCTGCGCAAGCAACTCTTTAGCTCGCTCCTTCACGTTGTCCTCAAGCAGAAGGGCCATCTTTTGGTCGGTGGGGAACGGCGATTGCGTACAGATCATGTTGACAAGACCTATAGGGTCAGGGAAATTCTGAACATTCAGGAAAAATTCCTGCATTCCGTCCATATCCTTGAGCAATCGCAACGTAAGATTCTTTATGGCCTGAACAACGGCGACAAAGTCCTTGTCGTTACGGCGAGGCTTCGCATCCTTGACAATCTCCACCTTTGCGGCGAGAGCATTTCCTCCGGCATTGCTGTTTTCAGCGCTGCCGATGATATGGAACTTATCACGTGCGCGTATAATCGCAGTGTGGCCTCCGTCTGGAAGGTCAAAAATCTTGATTACATCGGCAATAGTTCCATAGTCATACAGAGATTCAAGAGTGGGAGCATCATCCTCGGGATTACGCTGACACACAATGCCTATGGGATTCTTGGAATCGAGAGCATACTGAGCCGTGAACTGAGAGCTTATCCTGACGAGCGAAATAGGTATCGTAACGCCCGGGAAAAGGACAAGATTCTGAGTGGCGAGCAGTGGCAGCGCATCAAGGTCAGGCTCGGCATTGAACTTTGAAGGATCGATGTCGATTTGTCCCAATGAAATTATCTTATGATTGTCTTTATCGGAGTTGTTCATTTAAAAATACCGCTAATTTATTACAGAAATCACTTTACAGCAAATTATGTGCCAAAGTTACACAACATTGGTGACTCCACGAAATGTGAAGCCACCAATGTTTATCTTTCGCCAAGAAATTGGTCGTCGTGCTACAATGAGAGCAGATACTTCTTGAATGCCGGAAATTGCTTGTTAAGACGCACAGTCGACTTCTCGCCTCGCATAAACGCCTCAAGTCGTGCCGGAATCTTGACACTGCCGTCAATGATTGAATCAACCGTTTCCTTGAATTTGGCAGGATGGGCCGTTTCAAGGAATATACCCGTTTCACCGGGCTGCAGATACTCATCCAGCGCCCTATAGGCCACAGCTCCGTGAGGATCGAGAATGTAACCCTTTTCGGCATAAACGTTACGCATCGTATCGGCAATCTGCTCGTCGGTATAGGTGCATCCGCTTATATCGCCCACAATGGCATCGTGTGACTTGCCGTAAAGGTCGAGAATACGTGCAAAGTTGGACGGATCGCCCACATCCATGGCATTGGCTATCGTAGCTATGGACGGACGGGGATTATATTTACCTGTCTTCAGATATTCAAAGAATACATCATTGCGATTGTTGGCGGCAATGAAACGATGTACCGGCAAGCCCATGCGCTTGGCAATCAGTCCGGCACAGATGTTGCCGAAGTTACCGCTCGGTACGGCAAACACTACCTTGTCGGCCGACTTGCCTGAACCTACAAGACGAGCATAGGCATGGAAGTAGTAGAACATCTGCGGAAGAAATCGGGCTACATTTATCGAGTTGGCCGATGTCAGTTTCATGGCATCATTCAACTCCTTGTCCATGAATGCCGACTTAACGAGAGCCTGACAGTCGTCAAATGTGCCGTCGACCTCGATAGCCGTCACGTTGCATCCAAGAGTAGTGAACTGTGCTTCCTGGATGCGGCTGACCTTGCCCTTGGGATAGAGGACAAACACTCTCACTCCGGGAACATTCAAGAATCCGTTGGCAACAGCGCTTCCTGTGTCGCCCGATGTAGCCACAAGCACATTTACATCCTCATTGCCCTGCTGACGGTTGAAATATCCGAGCAAACGGGCCATGAATCTTGCACCTACATCCTTAAATGCAAGTGTCGGGCCATGAAAGAGTTCGAGAGCGTACTTGTCGGAATCCACCTCAACAAGAGGTATATCGAAGTTAAGTGTGTCGTTGACGATTGTCTGAAGGGTCGATGACTCGATATCGTCACCAAACAGCGTGTTTGCCGCCACATACGCTACATCCTGTAACGACATATCTCCTATATGGCGAAAAAATGCCGAAGGTATCGTGGGAATGCGTTCAGGCATATAGAGGCCACGGTCGGGAGCAAGTCCCCTCACGACGGCATCCTTCAATGATGTCTTGGGCGATTGTCCGTTGGTACTATAGTAATTCATAATTAAAAGCTATGTGTCGTTGTGGTTTATTTTATCAGTGATTTAATGAACTGGCTACCTGTCAACAATCCGTAACCGCCATCCGCTGCCGACTTTTCGGAAAATACCGTCACATCGTCGGGAGTGTCACCGGGTCGGTATATAAGGAACGGCACAGGAGCCGATGTGTGGGTGCGCAGCCTGCAGGGAGTGGGATGATCGGGCAACACTGCCACGGCAACAGGTTCATCCATTTCAGAAACAGCATCCATTAAAGGACGCAGAATGCGGTTGTCGAGATACTCTATGGTACGCTTCTTCAACTCATAGTCGCCTTCATGTCCGGCTTCGTCACTTGCCTCCACATGGAGGAATACAAAGTCAGCGCCGTTACGCAACGCATCTATTGCCGCCTGAGCCTTTCCCTCGTAATTGGTGTCATAAAGCCCGGTGGCACCCTCCACATATACAGGTTTCAGACCGGCATAGACTCCGATACCGAAAATCAGGTCAACGGCCGAAATCACCACGCCCGACTTAATGCCGAACTCCTCGGTCATGGGACGCATCGACGGACGATAACCCGGCGACCAAGGCCAGATGCTGTTGGCACAATCCTTGCCCTCGGCCTTGCGTCGTAGATTTACAGGATGTGACTCAAGTATCTTCTGTGAACGCATTATAAGTTCATTTAACTTGCGTGCGGTGGCCTCGGCTTCGGGCACATCGGCTTTCACCATGACATCGGTAAACGCCGTACCCGGCACATCATGAGGAGGCGTACATGACACTCTCTTGTCGCCGCCTTTTAAAATCAACAGATGACGATAGGACACTCCGGGATAAAACTGCACAGTGTCATCGCCAAGTTCATGCTGGAGCGTGGCAATTATTTCGCGGGCTTCTTCGGTGGAAATATGTCCACCCGAATGATTTTTTATGCGCCCGTCGGATATACAAATAAGATTGCACCGCATAGCCATGTCACCAGGCTTTATGTCAACGCCCATGTTGGCGGCCTCAAGGACACCTCGGCCCTCAAACACCTCCGGCACATTGTAGCCAAGTACCGAAAGATTGGCTATCTCACTTCCGGGATGAAATCCTTCAGGCACGGTTATAAGTTGTCCGACACGACCTTTGCGTGCAAGCATATCCATAACCGGAGTATCAGCGGCCTCAAGCGGAGTCTTGCCGCCCAATTCGGGGATAGGCTCATCGGCCATGCCGTCACCAAGAACTACTATATATTTCATAACAAACAAGCTGATTGAATAAATCTATCGGATATTGGCAATGCCGATAATATCCGAGAAAACTCCGGCTGCAGTAACTTCAGCGCCGGCACCATACCCCTTTATGGCCATGGGATATTCATTGTAACGCTCGGTAGTGAGCAGTATCACATTGTTGCTTCCTTCGAGATGATAGAACGGATGCACCGAGTCGACACGCTGTAATCCCACACTCACCGCTCCGTTGTCAAGCGTAGCGACAAATCGGAAATGGTGTCCCTCCTTCTCAGCCTTGGCGCGATAAGCCTCAAACTCTTCGTCAAGCTCGCCAATAGTAGCAAAGAAGTCGTCCAACGAACCCTCAAAGTATTTCGCGGGTATGAAAAGATTGGCCACGACATCGCTCTGCTCAACACGATAACCGGCTTCACGGGCAAGAATCACAATCTTTCTTATGACATCCTTTCCGCTAAGATCAACCCTTGGGTCGGGCTCGCTGTATCCGGCCTCCTTGGCCTTCATTATGGCCTTGCTCATGGCTATGTCACTGCTGAGTATATTGAAAATGTAATTGAGGGTTCCGCTGAGCACGGCCTCGATTTTCAATATCTTATCACCCGAATTGATCAGGTTATTTATTGTGTTGATGATAGGAAGTCCGGCTCCTACATTGGTTTCAAAGAGAAACTTGACATCCTTCTTGTTGGCTATTCGTTTCAGCTCGATATATGACTCATAGTCCGACGACGCCGCAATTTTATTGGCTGCAACCACATTTATATTGTGACTAAGCAGGTCGGCATAGAGAGCCGCTATTTCCTGACTGGCCGTACAATCGACAAACACCGAGTTAAATATGTTCATGCCAATGACTCCGTTGCGTATGTTCTCGGGAGTCGCCTCGATGTCCGACTCGGCCAATCGGGCCTGATAATTCTCCGTATCAAGACCTTCGCGGTCAAAAACACAGGTATGAGAGTTGGCTATACCTACAAGACGCAACCTCAACGCTTTATTTTCCAACAGATTTTCCTGTTGTGCGTGTATCTGTGAGAGCAAATTGCTGCCCACATGTCCTACTCCGACAACAAACAGGTTTAAGACCTGAGTGTCAGATAAGAAAAAACTGTCGTGAATTACGTTTAAGGCCTTTCTGAGGTCCTTAAGTTCGATTACAAAAGAGATGTTGGTTTCTGATGCACCCTGAGCGCAAGCGATTACGCTTATACCGTTACGGCCAAGTGTATTGAACAACTTGCCGGCAATACCCGTGGTGTGCTTCATGTTCTCGCCCACGATGGCGACAGTAGCAAGATTGTGCTCGGCGGTGATTTCGCTGAGAGTTCCCGACTGCAATTCGGCATTGAACTCCTCGCGAAGCACCTCAAGCGCATGGTCTGCATCGCCGTTACGCACCGCAAACGAGGTGTTGTTTTCACTTGCGGCCTGGCTCACAAGGAACACCGAAATGCCGTTCTTGGCAAGCGCGTTGAATATACGTGAGTTAATACCAATCACACCCACCATACCAAGACCCTGAACGGTTATCAAGCACGTATCATTGATTGACGATATACCCTTGATGGCCTTTCCTTCGGGCGACGGATGCTGCTCGCTGATGCAGGTGCCGGGAGCCGTGGGATTGAAGGTATTCTTGATGTATATCGGAATATTCTTATGGAATACAGGGTATATTGTAGGAGGATAGATGACCTTTGCACCGAAATTACACAACTCCATCGCCTCGGTAAATGAGAGATGGTCAATAATAAGGGCGTTACTGATGACTCTCGGGTCGGCGGTCATAAATCCGTCGACATCGGTCCATATCTCAAGCACCTTTGCATCAAGCGCAGCAGCAAGAATGGCCGCAGTATAGTCGGAACCGCCTCGGCCGAGATTGGTGACATCTCCGGCATTGTCGCTTGCTATGAATCCCGGAACAATGACCACATTGTACTTCAGGTCATCAAATATGCCGTGAACAAGACGCTGTGTCGTGTCATTGTCGAGCACGTGCTTGTTCCATTGCTTTTCGGTCTTTATGAAGTTGCGGCTGTCAAGGTGTATGGCTCCGTCGATTATCTTCGATATTATTACCGACGACAATCTTTCGCCGTAGCTCACGACTATATCAAGCGTGCGGTCGCTCAAATCCTTAATCAGGCTTATTCCGCGATAGATGTTGCCAAGCTCCTCAAGCAACGGATTGACGATTGACAACAGGTCGAGCTGTAATGCCTGAGGCACTATGCCTTCTATTACCTGATGGTGGCGTTCAACAATGCGCGCATAATTGTCAAGATAGGATATGTCACCCTGAGCGGCAAGTCGCGCAGTGTTAATCAGTTGGTCGGTAATGCCTCCGAGTGCGGAAACCACTACGATTACAGGTTCCTCCTGACCTTCCACAATGGACTTTACATTGCGCAGGCTTTCAACAGTACCCACTGATGTTCCACCAAATTTTAGTACTTTCATTCTTACAATTAATAAATATATTTTTAGGGGAATGCAAAGTTACGGTAAAACTATGTTTTATGAAAATTTGATTGCAACATTTTGCATAAAACGGCGAATCAATTGCTATTTATTGCAATTTTTTCGCATTTTGCTTTCAAATATGCATTAATCAGAATTTCCTGAAATCAATTATTGCATAATCCGACTGCAGCGTCATTTTCGACGACGAGAGAGCCCTGATTTTGAAGTCGACAGCGGTGCCGTTGATTCCGTACAATTTCAGATTCTCGACATTGCCATTGGGGAACTCTATCTTTATGTCGTCGCCCTTATATGTGAAGTTTCCGGCAATAGAAGGCCCCCCGACACTGCGCAGATTTATTGTGTGCAGGAAGAAGCAATAATAGGTGCGCTCAGGTGTAGCAACACTGCCATCGGTGTATTCGATCTTCATTATCTGCCACTGTCCGTCAAGGTCACCATTGATTGAACGCTTGGCGCATCCCGACAGAACCACAGTCATGACCATGGCCATGACCAGTTGAATTAATTTATATCTCATAGCCATCCTGTTTTTCTTAATGTCAACATAACTCCCTTACTGTTTCCGAGAAGAGCGCCTCGGTCCATGCCGAACGATAATGTCGAGGAGAATCCTTCAAACCATTTGGGTGAATAGGTAAGTTCCAAGAGCCCGTTGTAATTATTTTCGACATTGTGGAAAGGAACTGAATAGGTACCCCAATTGCGAGTAAACGAGAATAAGAGCCTGTAGCTCAACTCCGGCAACGGATTTCCGGCTATACCGAAATGATGACCTATAACACGATTGCTACGGAACGAAATGTCGCCGTCCCTATTATATATAGGTGAAATGATAAGCGGATTTCCTATACCCATGCCCCAGTGCTGCCATCCGGTGTATATTCCGTGATTATAGTAATTGTCAACACCACTCACCTGCTCAGGTATTTCGGGTGTGTGATCCCAATACACCGGCCCACTCTGGTCCTTTGTATAAAGATATTCGTAAACAAATGTGCTGATTACAGGATTCTTCGGGAATGCAACCTCAAGTCCCCACAGTCCATCCTTCCAGGTGTATTCAAAGAACATCTGCGAGTGATCCTCGAAGAAGTGCTCATAATAAGCCTTCAATCCCCAGTCGCGACCGGGATACCATGTAGCGCAAAGGCTCCATTCGCCGACATGATTTCCATATACGTTAGTCTGCTCTCCCATCGGAGTGCTCGAATCGCCACCCGAAGGGAAAAACACTTTTATAATATCCTTTAAACCGTTGGGCATATTGATTACACGATCGCCGGTTATGGAGCGACCTCCAAACTGCGCAGCCATCTCAAGTCCGCCCTCGATATAGAACGGAAGGCGGTTCAGATCGCCGAATCGCAGATAAATACCCTTAGAGTGGTACCATACATGCTCGGTGCGTTTTTTACCCGGTGCGGCAAAATCACGCTGCCAGCCATCGTCGGTGAATCCTCCGTAAGCCACATATCCTTTTACGGCAAGCCAGTCATTGGTCCACGGAACTATGGTATAGTCGGGAATGCCTGCACGTATCTGAGGCACAGGACGGGCATTGCCCGAATACAACATATTACCGCTGCTGAGCTTGGGATTGTTGAATTCCCCTACCCGCTCCTTGCTACCTACACTCAGGCCAAGACAGCGATACTTTATGTCGGCATACAATTGCTGAATTATAAACGATGATGTGAAATTATAGGCTACTGCCAAATCGGCACCGAAGCCATAGGAAAATTTCTGATCCTTGTCGATATCGCGAAATATCCCGGCTCGAAAATAACCGTTGTTCTTTTCGATCGACGACAAGCCCTGCTTGTTGTTTAACAACCAGAAAGGAGTGTTTTCCCCGCTGCTGAAACTTACCGCCCCCTCGGCACGGTAATGCAGCCCGTCTATCGCATAGGCCGATGTCGACATGAGCATTGATAGTCCGGCGACAAGCGTAATGATAGGAAAGCTTTTTCTCATTTTAATATCTAATAGTAAATTGCACGCAAAGTTAAGCATTTGTAAATACTCTTACAACTCCTATATATTCCTAAATGTTTATCTTAATCACCTAAAAAGCGCAATTTACGCACTAATCAGTGGCTTTATTTGTAGGGTTAGAATATTTATTCTATATTTGTACGTAGCCAATTTTTATAATCACAGTTACAATAATATCAAAAACTATCAATTATGATAACCTCCACTCCATCTGACAAAGTGCGTCACATTATCGCAATTATTCCGACAATAGCAATTGCATGCGCAATCATGATGTCATGCACCCCATCGACCAACAATGCCGCCGAAAAAGCTGAATTAGCCGAAATGACATCGTCAACATCCAATGACTCCATACAAAGCGAAGAGCTGAAGATGTTCTTGGTACGCGGTGTCGACATGAACTCAAAAGCAATAACTTACGGCAACTTCATCTGGATGGGCGACCTGCCGCAATCCGACCAACCTGACTCCTATTACGACGGATTCACCTTACCCATAACCAAGAGTATCATAACCGGAAAGAAATCGGTTATCAACGCTCTTGCTCCCAATGCAAGCTGCTTTATAATCGACGGGAAACAATATCCAAAGGAGAAATACGACTCACTTCCGGCCTATCGTTTTCAACGGGTCGACATAAAGGGCGACACATTAATAATAGAAACCCGATATGCTCTCGACGAACCAAATTCCGATGTGACACTCGCCATCGATGAAGAGAGCCGGCTCTATCGCCGCGAAAAATTCGGGCCCGGTCTACATGAATAACCGCCAATGTCACGAGGCTTGCTGTCAACAGCTGGCCTCGTGACATATTATATAGCCATGCGTTATCACAAAAATTTTTACAATCAGTGCAACCTTTTTAACCGGCACCGCATCTAAAGGTAAAACAAACAAAAAAACTTACAATGAAAACAAAACTGATCTTCACTGCAGCATTAGTAATGCTTCTGTTTAACCTCTCATCATGTAAAGGAAAGAGCGACATTTCCTATAATGAACAGGTAGGAAAGGAAATCATCGAAAGCATTCAGGAAGCACTGACCGAAATAAACGACTCCACATTCAACGACATCAACATCGTCGCCGATGAAGATGGAGATGGAGTAGTAGTCGTGAAACGTTCGGGATTAAATGCCGACGAAAACGGTAACATCAACATGAAAATAGATGTAAATGTAGAAGATGACACATCTTCGCCTTTTACCGATGCTTTTGCCGCCATATTCCTGATAATCCTATTCTCTTTCTTCAGCCCGGTGACAATCGTATTCATCGTATTCTATTTCCTATATCGTAATAAGCGCGACCGAAACCGAGTGATCGAAACTTCACTGACAACAGGTCATGAATTGCCTAAAGAGTTTTATGCTCCGTTCAATCCTCATCGTCGGTTGCAATCGGGAGTGGCCTATATGGCTTGGGGTATAGGACTGTTCATATTCTTCATGTGCATAGACTCAGACATAGCATGGCTATGCATCATACCCTGCATCATCGGAATCGGAAAGCTTATAGCTTACTTCTTATACGAACACAAAGGACAAAAAGCAAAATGCAACGAACTGAGCAATGTTGAGTAAATGGGATGAGCTTCGATTGATTGCTCGATGCGTGGCGGGTGACGACCGCCATGCATTCGAGCGGTTGGTCGACGAATATAACGACGGATTGCGTCGCTTCCTGCTCAACTTGACACTCGGCGACGCTTGCCTGACCGACGACCTGGCTCAAGAAACCTTTTTAAAGGCTTATCTGTCGCTTCGCTCATTTCAAGGACTTGCCCGATTCAAGACATGGCTGTATCGAATAGCCTACAACGAATACTACTCCTATATGCGCAAGCTGAAAGAGGAGTATCCCGAATCGGAAACGCAACACGACATAATGGATTCATCAATCGAACACAATGATGCAAAAATGGATGTCGAACGCTGCCTTAAAGTCCTCAACGAAACCGAACGCTCCATCGTATTGTTATTCTACATGGAGGATCGACCGATAAAACAAATCTCCGAGATAACAGGATTGCCGCCCGGCACAATTAAATCACACCTTTCGCGTTCAAAAGCGAAAATGGCAAAAGTATTTTAACTTGACAAAAACAATGACTGACAATGATTGACAATAATTCAAAAAACAATACACTTGACGATCGGCAGCTGAGTCAGCTGATGAAGGAGAAGCTTCCAGCAGCACCGGCCAATCCATGGTTCACCCGCAAGGTCATGAACCGACTGCCTGCCAAGGATCCTCACATATACTCCTGGATAGAGTACACGGCCTATGCCATTGCATTAGTGGCGCTGATAGTGTTCTGGTGCATTTTCTACAACGACATCAAAGAGTCGGGCAAACTGACTATTGACGACATCAAGACCTATGTCGTAATGGCCGCTCTAAGCGTAGTTCTGTGCATAGGATTCATCGCTCCGAAGGTGCGACAATGGCTCGCTGAACCATAATTAGACCTTGAGGTACGGGGGCTAAAAGTCCCCCGATTACACCTTGTAATTTTTATTTTGTGTTTTGTAACATATTCATGTTTGTAGCTTTTTTCAAAATTATTTTATAATTTGCGGCTCGTAACTAAATAAAACGAATATTTACATTCAAAATTCTCTAATAACATGAAGGTTTACGAAACTAACGAAATCAAAAACATTGCTTTGCTTGGTAGCAAAGGCTCTGGGAAAACCACACTCGCTGAAGCTATGCTTTACGAGTGTGGAGTTATAAAACGTCGCGGCAGCATTGAAGCTAAAAACACTGTCAGTGACTATTTCCCGGTGGAGAAAGAGTATGGATACTCTGTGTTCTCTACCATTTTTTATGCCGAATTCCTCAACAAGAAGCTGAACGTAATCGACTGCCCGGGAAGCGACGACTTCGTGGGTAACGCCATTACTGCTCTTAACGTGACCGACACCGGCGTGATCCTCATCGATGCCCAGTATGGTGTCGAAGTGGGTACACAAAACATCTTCCGCACTACAGCCCAGTTGAAGAAACCGGTTATCTTCGCCATGAACCAGCTCGACGGTGAGAAAGCCGACTATGACAATGTAATCGAGCAGATGACCGAAATTTTCGGTCCCAAGGTTACTCCCATCCAGTATCCCCTCTCGGTAGGTCCCGGCTTCAACGCAATGATCGATGTGCTGTTGATGAAGAAATACTCATGGGGTCCCGACGGAGGAGTCCCCACCATCGAGGAAATTCCCGCCGAAGAGATGGAGAAGGCTCAGGAACTCCACCAGAAACTCGTTGAGGCTGCTGCCGAAAACGATGAAACATTGATGGAAAAGTTCTTCGACCAGGGACATCTTTCCGAGGACGAAATGCGCGAAGGTATTCGCAAGGGTCTTGTTGACCGCTCGATATATCCTGTATTCTGCGTCAGCGCACTCAAGGACATGGGTGTACGCCGCATGATGGAGTTCCTTGGCAATGTCGTTCCTTTCGTAGAAGATATGCCGGCTCCCGTCGACACTGAAGGCGACGAGGTTAAGCCCGACAGCAAGGGCCCGCTCTCGTTGTTCATGTTCAAGACCACAGTAGAGCCCCATATCGGTGAAGTAAGCTACTTCAAGGTGATGAGCGGTACACTCACTCCGGGTGTCGACCTCAACAATGTCGACCGAGGATCCAAGGAGCGCATAGCCCAGATATTCTGCGTTTGCGGACAATTCAAGACTCCCGTCGACAAGCTTTGCGCCGGTGACATAGGTGCAACTGTTAAGTTGAAGGATGCACGCACAGGCAACACCCTTGACGAGAAAGGTTGCGAATATCGCTTCGATTTCATCAAATATCCCGCGCCCAAGTATCAGCGCGCCATTCGCCCCGTTACCGAGAGCGACGCCGAAAAGCTCAGCGAGATTCTTACCCGTATGCATGAAGAGGATCCCACATGGCAAGTTGAACAGTCAAAGGAACTTAAGCAGACAATACTTTCAGGCCAGGGCGAATTCCACCTCCGCACACTCAAATGGCGTGTCGAGAACAACGACAAACTGCCCATCATATTTGAGGAGCCCAAGATTCCCTATCGTGAAACAATCACAAAGGCCGCTCGCGCCGACTATCGCCACAAGAAGCAATCGGGCGGTGCCGGACAGTTTGGTGAAGTTCACCTGATCATCGAGCCTTATACCGAAGGCATGCCGGCTCCCGACACCTATCGTTTCGGAAACCAGGAGTATAAGATGAACGTGCGTGACACTCAGGAAATTCCTCTTGAATGGGGCGGCAAGCTCATCATTCACAACTGTATCGTGGGTGGTGCTATCGATGCCCGATTCATTCCCGCCATCGTGAAGGGATTGATGGACCGCATGGAACAGGGTCCGCTGACCGGTTCTTACGCACGCGATGTAAGAGTATGTATCTACGACGGTAAGATGCACCCGGTTGACTCTAATGAAATCTCATTCCGCCTCGCAGGCCGTAACGCATTCAGCGAAGCATTCCGCAACGCCAATCCCAAGATTCTGGAACCCGTATACGATGTCGATGTCATGGTTCCTGCCGATGTCATGGGCGATGTGATGAGCGACCTTCAGGGACGACGCGCCATAATCATGGGTATGTCCAGCGAAAACGGATTTGAGAAGATTCAGGCACGTGTTCCCTTAAAGGAGATGTCATCCTACTCTACCGCACTCAGCTCAATCACCGGCGGACGCTCTTCATTTACTATGAAGTTCTCGTCCTACGAACTCGTCCCCGGCGATGTTCAGGAGAAGTTGCTTAAGGCCTACGCCGAGTCCAACAGCGAAGAATAACAATTCCAATCTTGACATAATGAGAATAGGCGATGCCGGTCGGCATCGCCTATTTTTCGTTTGCATGTGCGGCAATTATCTTTCTGCTCTTATTGGATTGGAGAGAAAATCATCGTAGGCAAGCCTGATGCCGTCCTCCAGTTCAGTCTTGTAACGCCATCCGAGAGCCGTTGCTTTGCTTACATCAAGCAATTTACGCGGAGTTCCGTTAGGCTTTGTCGTATCCCATTTAATCTCGCCCTCATAGCCTACAACTTTTGCCACCAGTTCGGTGAGCTGCTTTATCGTCAACTCCTTTCCTGTACCGGCATTCACGGTTTCATTTCCGCTGTAGTTGTTCATAAGGAACACACATAGGTTGGCGAGGTCGTCGACATAAAGGAACTCGCGCAATGGCGACCCGTCGCCCCAGCATGTCACTGTCGATGCACCCGACTCCTTGGCCTCATGGAATCGCCTGATAAGAGCCGGCAATACATGGCTGTGGGTGGGATGATAGTTGTCGTTTGGACCGTATAGATTGGTAGGCATTACCGAAATGTAATCGGTGCCGTACTGACGGTTCAGGAACTCACAATATTTGAGTCCCGAAATCTTGGCAAGGGCATAAGCCTCGTTGGTCTTCTCCAGTTCCGAAGTCAACAGGCAGCTCTCAGGCATCGGTTGCGGTGCCATGCGGGGATATATGCATGACGAGCCCAGAAACTCAAGTTTCTTGCACCCGTTGCGCCATGCGGCATTTATAACATTCATCTCAAGCATCATGTTGACATACATGAAATCGGCAAGCGCACTCTGATTCGCCTCTATGCCGCCCACCTTCGCCGCAGCCAGAAACACATATTCAGGCTTCTCAGCGGCAAAAAAGTCATTCACATCAGCCTGATTGACAAGATCAAACTCGGAGTGAGTACGCGTTATGATGTTTTCATAACCCTGACGCTCAAGCTCTCTCACGATTGCCGACCCCACCATTCCACGGTGTCCGGCAACATATATCTTTGAATTATACTCCATGATTTAAAAATAAGTCACAAGTCGCAGGTCACAACTTGAACTATTTCACAATTCCTTTTTCAAGATACTCTTCAAGATTCATCTTCACCTGTTCGCCGGCACGCTCCACAGCCACCTTGGCCATATCAGCATCAACCATCAGGTTGACAAGCTGCTGGAATGAAGTCTTCTGAGGATTCCAGCCAAGCATCTTACGAGCCTTTGTCGGATCGCCCCACAGGTTCACTACATCGGTAGGACGATAGAAGTCGGGCGACACCTCCACGATAACCTTTCCTGTCTTAATGTCTATGCCCTTCTCGTCGGCTCCTTCACCTTCCCAACGCAGGTTGATGCCAACGCGACTGAACGCAAGCTCACAGAACTCTCTTACCGAGTGCTGTTCACCTGTAGCAATCACATAATCGTCAGGCACCGGCTGCTGCAATATCAGCCACATGCACTCTACATAGTCGCGGGCATAACCCCAGTCGCGCAACGACGACAGATTGCCGAGATAAAGCTTTTCCTGCTTACCCTGTGCAATGCGCGCGGCAGCAAGAGTAATCTTGCGCGTTACAAATGTTTCACCGCGTCGTTCGCTCTCGTGATTGAACAGGATTCCCGAGCAGCAGTACATACCGTAAGCCTCCCTATACTCCTTCACAATCCAGAAGCCGTACAGCTTGGCAACAGCATAGGGACTGTAGGGATGAAACGGTGTCAACTCATTCTGTGGCACCTCCTCCACCTTTCCGTAAAGCTCCGATGTCGATGCCTGATATATGCGGCAAGTGTCGGTAAGGCCGCACTGGCGCACAGCCTCAAGTATGCGCAACACTCCTGTAGCGTCGACATTGGCGGTGTACTCGGGCGTGTCAAACGACACCTGCACATGACTTTGTGCCGCAAGGTTGTATATTTCATCAGGGCGTACTTTTCCAATCACCTGCAGCAGGCTCATAGAGTCGCCAAGGTCGGCATAGTGGAGATGAAAGTGCTCCCGTCCCTCAAGGTGGGCGATACGCTCACGATAGTCCACCGATGAGCGTCGTATTGTTCCGTGTACATCATAGCCCTTTTCAAGGAGCAACTCTGCCAGAAAGGAGCCGTCCTGCCCCGTAACGCCTGTTATCAACGCTTTTTTCATAAATATATCTGTCAAAAAATTTATGTCACATATCAAAAATCAATGCCAAATTACGAAATATTGTCCAATTTAACAAATTCGCATCAAATGACAAGGATTGCCACATTGTAGACAAGGAATGCCACAAGCCACGCCACGACCGTGTTGTAGACTACCGAGAAGGCACCGTAAACCCACGAACCGGTTTCACGCACTATGGCTACAACGGTGGCCATACATGGGAAATACAGCAACACAAACACCATCAGGCTTAATGCCGAGGCCGGAGTGAAGTCGGGCTTTCCTGTTATGGGATTGGGTGCGGTGAGGCGTGCCGAAAGTGATGTATCGTCTATCTCCTCGTCACCTGTATACAGAACTCCGAGCGTGGAAACCACAATCTCCTTTGCCGGAGCGCCGGCTATAGCCGCTACCGTGGTACGCCAATGGAATCCGATCGGCTCCATAACCGGATTAACAGCCTTTCCTAACATTTCAAGATAGGAATCATGCTTGATGTCGATTTTTGAATCGTCACCGTCCATGGCTGCTACAGCTTCGGGAGTGCTCGACTCCTCGCTTCTAAGCGGGAAATAGTTCAGCGCCCACACTACTATACTTGCCACCAATATTATGCCTCCCATCTTCTTGAGATACTGCTCGCCCTTGCCCCACATGTGACGCAACGACGACTTAAAAGTAGGCAGGCGGTAAGGAGGAAGTTCCATAACAAATGGAGTTTCATCGGTCTTGAACCAGAACCGGCGCAACAATCTGGCAGTAATCACGGCCACGATTATTCCGAGAAGGTAAAGTCCCAGGAACACGAAGCTGGCATAACGGCTGAAGAATGTGCCTACAAGCAGCACATACACCGGAAGTCGTGCCGAACATGACATGAAGGGGTTTATCAGTATCGTTATTATGCGGCTGCTCTTGCTCTCTATTGCGCGAGCCGACATTATCGCAGGGACGTTACATCCGAATCCCATGACAAGCGGTATGAATGATTTGCCGTGAAGTCCTATCTTGTGCATCAGCTTGTCCATTATAAATGCTGCACGTGCCATGTAACCCGAATCCTCCATAAACGATATGAAGAAGTATAAAATCAATATATTGGGCAGGAACACTATCACGCCCCCTACTCCTCCTATTATACCGTCGGCAATGAGGTCCTTCAGCGGCCCCTCGGGCATCAACCTGTTGACCATGCCGGCAATCCAGTCGACAAGACTCTCTATCCACCCCATAGGATAGGAACCGATCTCAAATGTGCACCAGAATATGAAGAGCATTATTGCCAGGAATATCGGGAAGCCAAACAGCTTGTTGGTGACAAACGCATCGATCACCTGAGTCGTCTTGGCCTCATGTTTGGTGCTGTCGGTAAACGTTTCGGCGAGAGCGCCGGCAATGAATCCGTACTTCTCGCTTGCAATGATCGAGGTAATGTCCTCACCGGTTATATTCTCTATCCTTGCAAGTTCCTGGTCACGCAACATGAATATAGCCTTGTGGTCGGGCGAGTTTTTCACTATATCCTCAACCTCACGGTCCTTCTCAAGAAGCTTTATCGCAAGGTAACGCGGCGAGAAGTGCACACCCACCGCCGGGTCTTTTTTCAAGGCATCCTTTATCTCCGTAACGCCCTTCTCAACCTCTTTGCCAAGATTCACATGAACGTGACGCACCGCCTTGTCGTGACCTTCATATACACGAATCACCGTGTCAAACAGCTCGTCGATGCCGCTTCCGGTGCGTGACACTGTGGGAACTATGGGCACACCTATCATCTCTCCAAGCAGGCGATAGTCAACCTCGGCTCCTGAAGCCTTAAGCTCGTCATACATGTTCAAGGCTATGACCATCGACCGGTCCATGTCGATTAGTTCGGTTGTCAGATAGAGGTTGCGTTCAAGATTGGAGGCTACGACAACGTTTATTATCACATCGGGCATCTCGTCACGCAGATATCGCCGCACATAGAGCTCTTCGGGCGAATATGACGACAATGAATAGGTACCGGGCAAGTCCACAATATTGAACCGATAGCCGCCGTGCTCAAAGTAGCCGTTCTTTGCATCAACGGTCACTCCGCTGTAATTGCCCACATGCTCCTTGGCTCCCGAGGCGATATTGAACATCGAGGTCTTTCCGCAGTTAGGATTTCCGATAAGCGCAACATTTATGGTCTTTACCCTTCCGGTATAGTCGCGATGCACGGGATGGAAGTCGTCACACTCGGTAATGGTGTTTATGTGCGCGGTATCGGGGAATTTGTCATCCTCCGTTATCGGAATTACTTCCACAAGGTCGGCCTCGCTGCGGCGAAGCGACAACTCGTAGCCCATCAGACTATATTTTATCGGATCTTTCAAGGGTGCATTAAGAACCACCTTTATAATCTTGCCCTTGACAAAACCCATCTCTATCACTCTTTTACGAAATGCACCATGACCGAGAATCTTGACAATTACTCCCGATTCTCCGGTCTTTAAGTCAGAAAGCCTCATAATGCAATAGATAGTATCATTTATTTTAGAGTGCAAATATCTGAATTTCCACTCAAACTGAGAAGCGATACGTTAAGTTTTATTTATATTGGATATAAATAATAACATTAGTTAACCATTCTTCTCCGTCATGTATTTCCAAAATCTCACGGGCATGTCCTGACGCTGCTTGCGCGGATTGCTTCTCTCCTTTATCGCAATAGCCTTGAAATAGGTGCGCCAAAGCTTCTGAAACAACATTTCGTCACTATCCATCATATCCTCCGACAGCTTTCCGGTAACTATGTGCTGCAATGTATCGGGCATTGTGACACGTGTCACGTTGTTGCCGTCGTAATAAAAACCAAATCCGCGCCTCTTGTCATACAACAGAAAACTCATTGTCGAAAATCGGTCGACAAAGTGACTGACCGCCATAGGCATTACATTGTATATCGGCTCCATCAGCCCGAAATAGGTTCCGTCGGCCGCCTTTTGCAACCGCATGAACTGAAGCACCCTGTGGGCCTCGCCATTTACCCGACGATACATCTTCAGTACTTCAATCACATCCTGGTCACTGAAATCGGTTTCGATGCTGGCAGGCGCATTGATGGTCTTGCATAGAAAACGAAAAAGCGTGATGTCATACTCCTTTACCTCACAAAGGAAACTCGTAGTGACGGCCGACACCGCCCCCTTCGACAGTTTCTTCGTAACGGCATTCCATACCCTCGACGACTTCGCGTCATCGGTTACCACATCGTGAACCTCGTCAGAGAACATGGGCAATACTTCGCCGATTCTCACTAACTCATCGGGGAAACTGCGTCGGAAATAAGCATCGAAAATGGCTGTCAGCAGCCCTTCAAAGGTACCGTCATAAACAAAAGTCACCATATCGTTATCCGAAGTCAAGAGTGAGTTGAAGGGAATTGTCACTAACTTTTTTCACCGGGGCCGTCAACTGTCGGCGAACATATTCGGGCGACACATCGGCCACACAGCACGCTTCAAGCTCGCCGCAGGTTATAAAGTAACGCGCACGCTTCATCACCACCCCGATTTTGCGCAAATGATCGGAAGTGAGCCTTCGGAAACGACGGGCGTTAACTATCAGCGTAGCCGACTTAACTCCCACGCCCGGGATTCGTAGTATCATTTCATAATCAGCACGGTTCACGTCAACCGGGAAAAATTCGGGATGGCGCAAAGCCCATGACAATTTTGGATCTATCTCAAGCTCAAGGTCGGGATGCGAGTCATCGGCTATCTCATCGGCACTGAACTTATAGAATCGCATTAGCCAATCGGCCTGATAAAGCCGGTTCTCCCTTACGAGAGGCGGCTGTTTCGTGACAGGCAGGCGAGAATCGTAGGTGTTGACCGGAATATATCCCGAATAATATACCCTGCGCATGGTGGGAGTGGCATACAGGGCCGACGACAACTTAAGTATGTCACGGTCATGCTCGGGCGATGCGCCTACAATCATCTGTGTACTCTGTCCCGCCGGGACAAATCGCGGAGCGTTACGGAACTTCCTGCGGTCCTCCGTATTCTCAAGTACGCCTTGTCGTATATATCCCATCGGTTCATACACGCTCTTAAAGTCCTTCTCAGGGGCGAGATACTTGAGCGACCCCTCATTGGGTATTTCGATGTTGACACTCATTCGGTCGGCATACAGTCCCGCCTGATTGACAAGTTCGCGCGATGCTCCCGGAATGCTCTTCAAGTGGATGTAACCGTTGAAGCGATGCACTGTGCGAAGATCCTGCGCTACCCTTGCGAGCCGCTCCATCGTATAGTCGGGATTGCGCACGACACCCGAGCTGAGAAACAGCCCTTCGATATAGTTTCGGCGATAAAACTCCATCGTCACCTCAACGACTTCGCTCACCGACATTGTGGCCCGCTTGATGTCGTTGCTGCGACGATTTATGCAGTAGGCGCAGTCATACATGCAGTAGTTAGTAAGCATAACCTTAAGCAGGGCTATACAGCGCCCGTCGTCGGCAAAACTATGACAAATGCCAATTCCGCCGACTGTGTTTCCTATGCCGTCGCCCTTTACTCCGCGACGAACAGTGCCGCTTGATGAACACGACACATCGTACTTGGCCGATTCCGCCAATATTCTCAATTTTTCCAGTGTTCCCTCTGTCATAGTCGTAGATTTATATTAGTGCAAAGGTAACGCATTTCGACATATAATACAATGTCTAATGTCAGGAATAATTCGTACTTTTGCATACGTAATGGAAGACTATATACAACAACTGAATGTGCAGCAGCAGGATGCAGTGCTCTACACCGGAGGGCCCCAGCTTGTCATAGCCGGAGCCGGTTCGGGAAAGACTCGTGTACTCACCTACAAGATAGTGCATCTGCTATGTCACGGCTATGAGCCGTGGCGAATACTCGCGCTTACATTCACCAACAAAGCCGCTCGCGAGATGCGCGAGCGAATCGAAGGAATGGTGGGTCAGGCAACGGCTTCAAAGCTGTGGATGGGAACGTTCCACTCCATATTCCTGCGCATATTGCGCATACACGCCGACCGCATAGGTTTCAAGTCCAACTTCACGATATATGACACCGCCGACTCAAAGTCGCTCATCAAAACCATAATAAAGGACATGGGGCTTGACGACAAGATATACAAGCCCTCGACCGTGGCATCGGCAATATCCACAGCAAAGAACGCGCTCATATCACCACGGCAATATGCCGAGGCGCGTGACATAATGGAGGCCGACCGCCGCGCAAAGCGTCCGCGACTGTGTGAAATATATCAGGCCTATTTCAACCGATGCTTCGTGGCCGGAGCGATGGACTTTGACGATCTGCTCTACTACACCAATCTACTGTTGCGTGACAACCCCGAAATACGCCGACACTATCAGGAGTATTTCCGTTACATCCTCGTTGACGAGTATCAGGACACCAACTTCGCGCAGCATCTCATCGTGTCGCAACTTTGCGGTGACGCACATAACCTGTGTGTCGTGGGCGATGACGCTCAGAGCATCTACTCATTCCGAGGAGCCAACATACGTAACATCCTCAATCTGAAAAAGTCATATCCCGACCTGCGCATATTCAAGCTTGAGCAGAACTACCGTTCGACACAAAACATAATAAATGCGGCAAACTCACTGATTGCCAAGAACAAGGAGCAGATTCCAAAGAATGTGTTCTCACGTAACGACATCGGTGCGCGCATCGAAGTGGTGCAAAGCTACAGCGACTACGAAGAAGCATTCCTCGTAGCCAACCGCATTTCACAGTTGAAAATGCGCAATCACGACAGCTACGATGAATATGCCGTGCTATATCGCACCAACGCGCAATCACGTATACTTGAGGAGTCGCTGCGCAAGCGTAACATACCCTATCGCATCTACGGCGGATTGTCGTTCTACCAACGCAAGGAGGTGAAGGATGCCATAGCCTACTTCCGACTGTCGATCAACCCCGATGATGACGAAGCATTGAAACGCGTAATCAACTATCCCGCGCGTGGAATAGGTGAAACTACGGTTAACCGACTGATGCGCTGCGCCATGGACAACCGCGTGAGCGCATGGGCGATTCTAAACAATATCGACAAATATGACACGGGGCTTCGTCAGGCTGCGATAAACAAGCTGCTCTCATTCCGTGACATGATTGCCGAGTTCATCGAAATGAACCGGCGGGGCGACGATGCCGAGAGTGTCGCACGGGCCATCATAACGCGCACTCAATTGCTGAGCTCGCTTATAAGCGACCGCACACCCGAAAGCATCTCCAAACAGGAGAACCTTCAGGAGCTTCTTGCCGGCGTAAAGGAGTTCATTGCCAACAAGACCGAGGAAGGCACCGAAAGCCTGTCGCTTGTCGACTTCCTGAGCGAGGTGTCGCTGGCCACTGACCAGGATTCCGACGAGGTGTCGGAGGAGCGCATAACATTGATGACCGTACACGCGGCAAAAGGACTTGAATTCAACAATGTGTTCATTGTAGGAGTCGAGGAAGAGCTGTTTCCGTCGGCAATGAACTGCGACACACTGTCGGCCATCGAGGAGGAGCGGCGATTGCTTTACGTGGCGATAACGCGAGCCAAGTCACACTGCATGATAAGCTATGCCTCGTCACGCTTCCGCAACGGACAGACGAAGACATGCTCACCGTCACGCTTCCTGAAGGACATCGATCCGCGTTACCTTGCATTGTCGGCAGGCAATGACTTCGCCCGTCCCGACAGCTTCATAAACCCCATCGACAACTACCGCGAGTCGATGCGCCCAAGAGTCGAGCGTACGACACGCAGCACCCCATCGCCATTCTCGGCCCACAGCAATGTCACGCCGACACCTTCGTCCTCGCCGGCCGGAGATGAAGACCTGCACTCGGCTTCGGAGCTGAGCGAAGGTATGCGCATCGAGCACAGCCGCTTCGGTAAAGGAGACATAACCGAAATCGACCGCAGCGCGGCCGATGTGCGCATAACCGTAGAGTTTGACACCGTAGGAGTCAAGAAGCTCCTGCTGAAATTTGCACGATTTAAAATCATAAGCCAATGAAGATAGAAGAGATCCCCACCCCGTTTTATATCGTCTACGAGGAGAAGCTTCGCCGCAACCTCGAGCTTATAAGCCGAGTAAAGCAGGAAGCCGGAGTAAACATAATAATGGCGTTCAAGGCCAATGCACTGTGGAAGACATTTCCTATAATAAAGGAGTATGTAACCGACTCCACCGCAAGTTCGCTCAATGAAATGCATCTCGGCAATGAGGAACTTGGCGGAAACGTACACTCCTATTGTCCCGCCTACACTCCTGAAACAATCAACGAATACCTGAACGGAAGTTCCCACATCACGTTCAATTCGGTGAATCAATTCAATAGGTTCAAAGCCGATCTCGACAAGCATAACACGACTCCCGGCAACAAACATGTGTCACCCGGATTAAGGGTCAACCCGCTATGCTCGGTAATCGAAACCGACATATACAATCCCGCCCTTCCCGGTTCGAGATTCGGCGTAACCGCCGAACAGCTCGGCGACACTCTTCCCGAGGGCATCGAAGGGCTGCATTTCCACTCATTGTGCGAATCAAGTTCCTACGACCTGCAACGTGTGCTCGAAGCCTTTGAGCAGCAGTTTGGAAAATTCCTGCCGCAGGTCAAATGGATCAACATGGGAGGCGGACACCTGATGACCCGCGAAGGTTACGATGTCCAGCATCTTATAGGGCTGTTGCGGGACTTCAAGTCACGCTATCCGTGGCTGAACGTGATAATGGAGCCCGGAAGCGCATTCACATGGCGCACGGGCGACCTGATAACCTCGGTTGTCGATGTAGTCGAGAACCAAGGCGTAAAGACAGCCATAATTGATGCGTCATTTGCATGTCACATGCCCGATTGCCTTGAAATGCCCTATAAGCCGGCAATAACCGAAAGTGTCGAAACCGACCCGTCGCTCCCCACCTACCGCCTCGGCGGCAATTCATGCCTGAGCGGCGACTATGTAGGCGACTGGTCATTTGAAAAGCCGTTGGTTACCGGCGACCGACTGACACTGGAGGACATGAACCACTACACCACTGTAAAGACAACAATGTTCAACGGCATCCAGCACCCGTCGATTGTGTTGTGTGACAAAGAAGGCGATTGCCGTTATCTGCGTCGCTTTGACTACTCCGACTATAAATCACGCATGAGCTAACACCACAAGTTATGCCCGAATATTCAGTCATAATACCGGTATATAACCGAATAGATGAAGTGGATGACCTGCTTCAAAGCCTGTCATGTCAAACCGACAAGGACTTTGAAACCGTGATTGTCGAGGACGGCTCAACCGACCCATGTGACGCTACGGTTGAAAAATACAAGAAGCAGGTCGATGTAAAGTATTTCTACAAGGAGAACGAAGGACGCTCTATAGCACGCAACTACGGAATGGAGCGCGCCTCGGGACGATACTTCATCTTCTTCGACTCCGACTGCGTAATACCTCCCTTCTACTTCGAGAGGCTACGCAAGGCTCTTGCCGAGAAGCCCTACGACTGCTTCGGCGGACCCGATGCCGCACATGAATCGTTCTCCGACACCCAGAAGGCCATAAACTACTCCATGACATCGTTCCTGACCACCGGAGGCATACGCGGCGGCAAAGTGCAGCTTGAAAAGTTCACGCCCCGCACATTCAACATGGGATTCTCACGCCATGTCTATGAAAAGGTGGGCGGGTTCCGCGAAATGTTCTCGGAGGACATCGACATGAGCACCCGCATACGTAACGCAGGCTTCAACATAGGGCTTATACGCGACACATTCGTCTACCATAAACGCCGTGTCGACTTCAAGAAGTTCTTCCGACAGGTTCACGTATTCGGAATGTCACGCATCACCCTACACTTGCTCTATCCCGGTTCGCTGAAACTCGTGCACTGGCTGCCTGCCGTGGCCGTACTCGGAACCGTGGCACTGGTTCTGCTTGCGATATTCGTGAGTCCGTGGTTCCTGCTGCCGCTTGCAGTCTACCTGCTTGCGATATGGATCATGGCCCTCGCCTCGACACGCAGCATCAAGATAGCGACACTCGCAGTGCCGGCCAGCATAATACAGCTCGGCGGCTATGGAACGGGATTCCTTAAAGCCTACTTCAACAAAATCATCCTCGGCAAGGGACGCAACATCGAAGAAGAGGTGATGATGCGCAAAGGCAAGTAATCGTAAATTACAAAATACCATAACATGCAACCCGACTCTCCTCAAGCACGTGACTACGTGCTTATACAAGACCTCGCAGCCGACGACCGTCCGCGTGAAAAGGCAATGCGCAACGGCATCAAGACATTGAGCAAGGCCGAACTGATAGCAATAATATTCGGCAACGGCATCAAAGGCAAATCGGTACTCACCATGAGCCAGGAGCTGCTCGCGCGCAACGACGGCCGCCTCAGCACGCTTGCCCGCAAGTCGATAAAGGAGCTCGTAAAGGAAAATCCCGGCATAGGCCCTGCAAAAGCTATTGCGCTCGTCGCAGCCATAGAGCTTGGCATGAGGTGCCGTGACGAATCTCCGACCGAACGCCCGCGCATCACGGGCAGCAAAAGTGTGTACTCACTCATCCGCAACAAGCTTGAGTTACTCAATCATGAAGAGTTCTGGGTGATTGTGCTCACCCGCAGCAATCACGTGCTCGATATGTTCCGACTGAGCCAGGGAGGAACGGCCGGAACCGTGGTCGACTCAAAACTGCTGTTTAAAAAAGTGGTGGAATGTGGCGATGTAGCAGCTTCAATAGTACTCGCACACAACCATCCGTCGGGAACATTAAAGCCGAGCGTCGAGGACGACCGGCTCACCGCCAAGATAAAGGAGGGAGGCAAGCTGCTCGACCTTCAGGTGCTCGACCACATAATCGTAACGCACGAATCCTATTATTCATATAACGACGAAGGGCGATTGTAACATCGCCCTTCACCAATTATTTACGCACATTCTGCATCAGAATGCATATCCGAATCCCACATTAAGATATATGGGGTAGAGATCAAATGTTACGGTATTGAACGACTTCTTGAAAATGTCGTTGAATCCCCAGCTCAGATTGCCTTGAACCGAAAGGTGCTTGAACGCACGCCATGAGATGCCAGCCTGCAATCCCCACTGGAATGTACGCAATTCGTCGGAAAAATCGTAGGGAGCCTGCGAATCGCCCTCAAATGTTACTTTATTGCCCGTGGGATCGCCTTCGCGCAGATAACCGTCGTAGACATAGCCCGAAAACTCACCGTTCATGCCTATGCCGATATATGGGCCGAAATTCACCCTCACACGCTGACTGATCTTATAAACAGCCGAGATGGGCAGGGTGACGAAGTTACCGTGATATTTTGTCTGCACCTTACCGGTCCAGTTACCCTTCACACGGCTTCCGTCCTGAATTATCTCCATTCCGTAGTTCTTCACGGTGGCCTTAGTCTTCATTCCCTTGGATTCAAAACGCAATCCCACCATAACGCCCCATCGCTTGTCGTTGCTCAGCCATTTTGTAGCCGAAGCACCTATATGCAGGTTCAGATTAGGGTCGTAGGAATCAATCTTGCGTATCTCACCGGGAAGAGGAATTGGAGCCGTACCACCGATGTTTATTCCGGCATTTATTTCATATTCCAGATTGTGCAGCATCGACCAACGAAGGCCCGAAGTCATGTCGTCCTGTGCCTTTACAGTCACAGTTGCCAACAACGCCAATATAATTATAATGTATCGGTTACTTTTCATAATTCATTCAATTTTATCACGTTTATTGACAACCAAGTTCAACCTCGTCAATCAACAGAGTACTTTCAGGCGCACCTTCAAAGAGGTCACCATCGATACTTGATGCAAACACTATAGTTATGCTGTAGCGTCCGTCGGCCAGCTTGTCGGCGTCGATCTCCTTTCCGGGGCGCAGAACAAACGGCAGATTGAACTCGGTCCACTCCGTCTTCTTCACGCGGTCGGCATCGGCTATCTCGGCGACTGCTATGATGTTGGGATTATCCTCCGAAAGCACATTCTCGCCGTCAAGATAAAGCATGTCGGCAGTAGGCTCGAAGAACACCGCATAGATATTGAACTTGTCGACCTTGCCTTCAACAGGACGCATCTTGTCGGGGGCATCCTTGTCGAGCACATAGAACACGGGGCCGGGGGTGTACTTGTAGTATCCTTTCAGATACACCGGTATGCGATTGAACGGTGTGCCGAATTTAGTAGCCTTGAGCGCATTGGTCAAAGCACTGCTAAAATCAAACGTGCCGAGGAATAGATTACCGGCTGCGATAGGCTTGTTCATAAGGCTTCCAAAACCTCCGGTGCGACGCGTGGTAAGAGCAAGAGCCTTGCCCGTCTTGCCGTTGTCGACCTGATAGGTGGGGAATTCGTCGGGTTTACGGTCAGAACCCGTCATAGCGAATCCGGGGTTACCGCTCGCCCACACGAGAGTTTCCTTTCCTGCCGGGTCAAGCTCATAGAAGATGTCGTAGTTGCTTCGATTTACCGTGCCTATCTTGACATGCTCGAAGTCGTAACGGTAGTTGTTGAAATCGGCATAAGTCACGGTTACGGTGTAGAGCTTGCTCCACTCCCCGTCCTGCGATGTCACTACATACTTCTGAGGCGATGAAAAGTCACGCACCGTTCCGCTCGGCGGCTGAATGGTAGCACCGGGAGTCAGCTTGAACTCGGGAGCAAGTTCAGTGACATTGGTTCCGAACTTAACGACAAGCATCACCTTGTCGTTTTCTATTATGGGAGCTCGATTAAGCACATCACCCGAAAGAGTCACCGATTCTATATCGGCTTCGGCATTGAGCGGCTCTTCCCTTATGCACGACATGGCAATAATTCCAAGAGCAACACACAGTGCCCATTTGCACTTCTTCATTCTTTATATATTAATAAGTCCTTAAATACGGCTACAAAGTTAACTCATTTTCGTCAATGTGCAATATCGTGAATCGCGCCGCGTTACTTTCCGGTGACTTTGCGAGCCTGCTCAACGAAGAAATCAGTCATCTTCTTAAATGTTCCCTCATTGAATGTCACGGGGCCGTGCTGGCCTTCGGGTACAGTGATGAACTCGACAAGGTTGCCGTTTTTCTTCAATGCTTCGGCAAAGTATTCGCTCTGGCAATAAGGCACTACGGGGTCGGCATCGCCATGAATCACAATGAATTTAGGATCGTTGGCGTCGATGTAGGTCATGGGGTTCAGCAACTTGATCATGTCAAGGTTATCGGCAGGCGCACCGCCAATCAACATAGCCTCGGGAGAATCGGCACCCTTGGTTGTATTGCAGTTTTCCATGCGTGACATGTCGATAGGGCCAAACCAGTCAACCACGGCATTTACATCGCTGCTTGCCGATGTGTAGTCACCGAGATTGCCCTCGATATCGACTGTGACATCGCCTGAGGTCATTGTTTTCACGCCATTGGTGGTTCCGGCAAGCGATGAGAGATGTCCTCCCGATGAAAATCCGGTTATTCCGATAAATGAAGGATCAATCTTATATTTGTCGGCATTGGCTCTTACATAACGCACAGCGGCCTTTACATCCTGAATCTGAGCAGGATACTTTGCTTCAACACTTGCACGATGGTTTATTGACACAACGGCAAATCCGGCATCAAGTAATTGCTTGCCCATGGAGTCAAAAGCCATTTTCTTGGCATTGTTGGCAAACCATGCGCTACCGTATATCAACACCACTGCAGGATAAGAATCCTTCTTCACCGACGGAAGATAGATGTCAAGCTTGTGGCCTTCGATGTTGTCACCTACGTAATCAATGTCAAGCCATTGTGATTCGGCCGACTGTTGAGCCTGAATTGTCATTGCTCCGATGAGCAACAACAATGTTGCGAGTTGTTTTTTCATTGCAAACTATTTTTAATGCATGATAATATTCCCACAAAGATAGAAATAAATATCAATTTTTATTATATTTTCGTTATAATTTGCCAAATTTTTGCACTATCTTTGCGACAATTTGTATAAACCTAAACCGCAATCTCCCGGGAATGGAGATGAAAATAACCAATAATACAGGAAAAAGTTATGAAGAAACAGTTTTTTTATTTGATTGCCGTATTATGCTCAACTTGCATTTTTACCGCTTGTAGTGACGACGATCCATACGTTGCGCCTACAAAAGTTGAAATGTACACCGCAAGCAACGGTCTTAAGTACACATACGGAGGCACAGATCGCACCGACATAACTGTATTGTACACTCCCGATGCAACCGATCCGCAAAAGGCAACTCTAACCCTGTCGTCACTCGGCAGCAAAAGAAGCGAAAACATTTCAAGCGCTCCGCTTTTGTCACCCGGCAACATCGTGCCCGGCGCCAATGAGCTTGTAATCCCCGTGACATTGATTCCCAATGCCAACGAAGCTCTATTCAGCGGAAACGGCGAAACTCCGTTCTGCACTTACCGCTACAACGGTTCAGTAAGCGATGCAGGACTCACAATAGCCATCGACCAGGTGACTATGAAGGGCGCTCCCATCATCGAGGCCAAGACCTACACCGATAAATCAGGACTACAGCTCATGTACAATGACGCTCCCATGCTCGGCAAAGTGATCACATTCACCCCCAATCTTGAAAACCTCGAAGAGGCAACACTCACAATGCAGGGCGCACCGCTCGACATAAGCGCTATCATAGAGGGCATAGTACCTGCAGCCGACGCTTCGACCGAAGTAGGACTTCCCACAACAGGTGTATTCCCCGGCAATGTCACCTTCACCCTTCCGATAAAGATATCGGCCGACAACACCTTCAGCGGAAAGTCGGAAACCGAGCACTGCACATTCAGCTATTCAGGCAAGATAACCGAAAGCACCCTCAAGCTCGCCATAAGCGATGTCAAGCTAAAGAACGCTGCTCTTGCAGGATTGACGCTGAACGTTCCCTATGCCAACGAAGACTTTACTCTCGATCCGTTGCACTTCGTTTGGGAATCTGATACGGAAGTAGAACTTTTCCCCGGCTACGGCATACCCGTAAGCTTAATTGTTAGTATAGCATTGAGAATGCCGACAATCCCCACCGACCAAGTCGATGAAGAAGGCAATCCCGTATCGGTAAGCGTTACCGACATGCTGCCCACTGCCCTTAAGAGCATTACATTCGGCATCGACGGCAACATCTCAGCTGTATATGTCGATATCGAAAACGGAGCTACCGAGCCTACGACATCACCGTTGAACATTGCACAGTACATCGTAAACGACGACAACTCGATACAGGTGTTCCTCAACCCGGCTGCAATCATATACCACTCGATGGCCAATGCTCCCGAAAACCGCTCACGCGCAGTCGACATGGGCGAAATGATTGCTCAGCTCATGGGGATAGCCATGCCTCTGCTTACCGACGGTGTACCCGTTCAGGTGTCGCAGAATGCCGAAGACAACTCGATGGACATCTATCTCGGAACCGAATTCCTCGTTCCCATATTAAAGTGTGCATCACCACTGTTTGAAGATGAGGATTTTATCAATATGCTTCTTGAAGAAATGGCCAAGGATCCCACATTCGGTTCTATGGCACCTATGATGGGAGGAGCATTGCGCACCATGCCGCAAATCATCGACAACACAACCAAGATTGAACTGGGAATACATTTCCTGAAAGCTGAATAACATTTCATCAATCATTGACCCCACAAGCGGCTGTGCCATTTTTTTGACACAGCCGCTTTCACATGTATGTCTATCCTATATTTATACGAAAATGACTTAACCATACTACCGAAAAGGCTGACGACCTCGGCTGTTGTGTCGGAATTGTCGGCATTTTTCAAGCAACACAACGGTCGAAATCAAGAACGAAATACATGCAATTTTCGCAAATAATAACTTTATACAATAAATATTTGCACTACTGCATATAATCAATTACCCATCTTTTACAGTCCAAAAACGAGCAAACCCTTTTGTACATTGGCGTGAAGCCATGTGCAAAAGGGTCTATATATGTAGCACTGGAATGGGGTTATCTATATTTAACCTTTTTTAATATTAGCAATAATCTGTTTGATTTTCTGACGAGTAACAATCTCGGTGTCGAGTCTGAAGCCGGCTTTGGCATGTAGGTCATCGGTAAGATCATCCCGTGTGAAGTTAGGCTTGTAGCCTTCTCCCTTGACTATGTTCATAGTCATTGACCGTAGTTTCTCAATTATAGCGGAGGATGTGTATTTATAGTTCAGTTCCTTTTCCATTATTCTGAAGAGCAGTAGTGTGATAAAGCAGACAATGAAGTGGGCCCTTATGTGTTCCGCCGTCCAGACGAAGACGGGTCGACCCTTGAAGTCAGTCTTGATGACCCTGAAGGCATCCTCCGACTCCCAGCGGTTATGGTTCAGTTCGATGATTTTCGTCACATTGTCAGACAGATCCGTACATATCGCATAGAAGCCGTCATATTTTTCTTCTTCTGATATGGCGTCAAGATTCAGGGAGACGGTTCTGAATACCGCAACCTCGCCGTCTTCTGTGGCGTAGGTCTCGGAAAGGAACCTGTCAGGGCTCTTATAAGATTTGGTCAATGTCCTGTTTCCACGTGCATTGCTGTCAGCCTTGTCAATCTCGCGTTGACGCAGGAATCGGAGGTAGTCGCGGTATTTGTATGAAAATGTCACAATCAATCTTTGAGAGAACTTTGTCTTTTCATTGACAATCCAACGCTCGCGATAAAAAGTGCGGTCTCCGTAATAACGGGCAGTATCGGCATCAGTCAGGTCAAACTCCAGTTCATCCTCGTCTGCATCCCGGTACCGCTTGTCTTTTTGTACCGTGTCGGACTTTACAAGTTTCCATCCTGTCGGTTCCAGACACCAGTCCCTGAGATTATCCTCCAGTTTCTTTATTGACTGCACCGTTATGAATGATCTTTCTGCTGTGGAGTTATATGACCGGTTGCCTTCAGAAGAGAGACCTCCGTCTGTACAGACTACAATCTTGCTGACCCCCATCTTCTCAACTATAATCTTTTCAGTTGGAATCAAGGTAGTCTGTTCGTTGGCATTGCCGGGATTGATGCACATCGCAACCGGCATGCCGGAGTTGTCGATGAACATACCCATCTGTACGATGGGGTTCGGTCGATGTTCCTTGGAGACTCCGTACTTGCGTATACGTTCATGAACGTTCCCTTTTTTGTCTGTCACATAGTCCGGATCGGCAGATTCTCTCTCGAAAAAATAGTTGGTGCAGTCATAGTACATGACGGTCGTATCCCGTTCGACAACCTTTGACGAATTAAGGAAAAGTCTCTTCTGGATGTATTCACCGTGTCTGTCCAGGATATCCAGACTCCTGTAGATATGCTGTTTTTCTATATCAAAAGGCTCGATATAGCTTCCGCTCCTGCGATAATTACCTAGTTTTGAAGCCGGTCTCAAAAGCCGTTCGTAGACCATCAGCTCCAGAACTTTGTTGAAATCGAAGTCGAACTTATGTTTACGTGAGATTGCCTCGCATATCCTGTCCATCCCGACCTTATGGTACAGCCGTTTAAGAAACAGATATCCGCTCTCGCAACTCTGAGCCTCGCCTTTTTCAATAAGCTTTGTGGGCGACAGACGTGATATTATCACCTGCCGGCCCTCCTTCTCCTGTGCCGTAAGCCTGGCGATATATTCCCTGGCCCATTCAACAGGATCTCTGTCTCCGCATCTCTGACGAACTTCCTCAAGCGTTCCAAGGCGCTCATGGATTCTTGAGGTACTTTTGCCGTTCTTGTCCCTGTATGCCTTCTGTACATAAAGGATGGAAGTCTTTTTTGTCTTGGTTATTTTCAGCTTCATATTATGCCGCCCTGCCGTTGATTGCTACACGGTGCTACAAAGATAGTAATAAAATTTGACACGTGCAAGCGTGCCAGCAAAAAAGATTCATGAAAATGCAACTGTCAAACTACCGAGAAATGGCCAAGGATCCCACATTCGGTTCTATGGCACCTATGATGGGAGGAGCATTGCGCACCATGCCGCAAATCATCGACAACACAACCAAGATTGAACTGGGAATACATTTCCTGAAAGCTGAATAACATTTCATCAATCATTGACCCCACAAGCGGCTGTGCCATTTTTTTGACACAGCCGCTTTCACATGTATGTCTATCCTATATTTATACGAAAATGACTTAACCATACTACCGAAAAGGCTGACGACCTCGGCTGTTGTGTCGGAATTGTCGGCATTTTTCAAGCAACACAACGGTCGAAATCAAGAACGAAATACATGCAATTTTCGCAAATAATAACTTTATACAATAAATATTTGCACTACTGCATATAATCAATTATCTTTGTAGGGTATAGTGCCGTAGAAGACGCTGTGTATGACAAATTTCTAAACTAAGATGAAACAATTCTTTATTTATGTACTTGCAACCATAGCAGGTATTTGGATTACGATCCTGATTTCCATTTTGGGATCATTCTTAATGTTGATAATGATGATAGCAGCCGGTTCGGGCTCTTCAAGTCCGGAGATATCGAAGCACTCGATACTCCACATCAATCTTGACGGCTCAATCGAAGAACGTGCGCAGGGCAAATCACTTATCGATGAACTGCAAGGAATTCAAAACAATTCAATACCCCTTAACGACCTGATAAAATCGATCAGACACGCTGCGACCGACTCAAAAATCGACGGCATATATCTCGAATGTAACGGCGGAAGCGCCGGCACAGCTACTTTGGCCTATGTAGCCGAAGAGCTTGCCAAGTTCAAGGAATCGGGAAAATGGATTGTTGCCTACGGCGACGCCTACTCTCAGGGCAACTACTATCTTGCATCGGTTGCCGACTCTTTATGGCTTAACCCCATAGGTAACATCGACATTCACGGACTTGGAGGAAGCACACCCTATTTCAAAGGATTGCTCGACAAACTCGGAGTAGAGGCCCAGGTGATAAAAGTAGGTACCTATAAAAGCGCAGTCGAGCCTTACATCATGACAGGCCCGAGTGAAGCCAACATCCAGCAGATAAAAGCCTACATCAATCCCATTTGGGATTATATAAAGGATGGCATAGCAACCGGCCGCAATGTTGACTCGGAAACCGTAAACCAATGGGCCGACAGCATAATAGCCACCCAGAACCCCGCCACATTCGCCTCACGCAACGTGGTTTCATCACTGCTCTATCGCCATGAAGCCGAGGATTGGATGAAGACTGCTACCGAAACAGATTCCGACGAAAGCTTAAACCTGGTATCGCCCACCACCTATGCGGCATCGATAAAAGATAAGAAATCGGACAACAAGATTGCCGTGCTGTATGCCGTAGGCGACATTGTCGACACCGGCAACTCGGGCATCGTAGGCGCCAAGATGGCCCCGATGATTCTCGACCTGGCTGAAGACGACGACATCGACGCACTCGTACTCCGCGTAAACTCAGGAGGCGGAAGCGCATTTGCTTCGGAACAGATATGGGAAGCTCTCGAGCAGTTCAAGGCCAAAGGCAAACCCTTCTACGTGTCGATGGGCGATGTAGCCGCATCGGGCGGATACTACATCTCATGCGGAGCCGACAAGATCTACTGCCAGCCCGTGACACTTACAGGCTCTATAGGCATCTTCGGCATAATTCCGTGTGTAAAGGGACTGCTCACCGATAAGCTCGGGGTTAACGTATCGACCATCTCGACCAACCCCAACGCCAACCTCAGTCTTGCCGAACCCATGACCGAAATACAGCGTGCCGCAATGCAGCGTCAGATTGACCGCGGATATGAAACATTCGTAGGCCGCTGCGCCGAAGGTCGCAATCTCAGCGTCGACTCGATAAAGGCAATTGCCGAAGGTCGCGTGTGGGACGGCATGGCAGCAAAGCGCATAGGACTCGTCGACGAACTCGGCACCCTCAACGACTGCATCGAAGCCCTCGCTCTTGAGCAGGGTTACGACAAATATCAGATTGTAGAGTATCCCGACCCCAAGGGCGAATGGTGGGAAGAAATACTCATGGCATCAGGCAATGTCAAGGAGTCGATTCTCAACGAGGAGCTTGGCGAGGCTCGCCAACTCTACAATGCCATAAAGAAAGCGACACAGCTTGAACGCATCCAGTGCCGCATGGAACCTATTGTAATCGAATAACATAATGAGATAACTGCCCGATGGGTCGCAACAAACTCATAGAAAAAGCAATGCTACTCCCCATGTCGAAGTTATACGGCATGGGGGTTGCAGTGCGCAACCGCATGTTTGAGTGGCACCTGTTGAAGCAGCACAAATTCGACATCCCGGTAGTGGTTGTCGGAAATCTCTCGGTGGGAGGAACCGGAAAGACCCCCCACACCGAATATGTAATCAACGCTCTCCGTGGCGTCTACCGCATCGGGGTGCTAAGCCGAGGATACAAACGCAATACACGCGGATTCATCATGGCCAACAAGCACTCCACCCCGTCGGATATCGGCGACGAGCCCTACCAGATGTATCAGAAATATGGCCGTCATGTGCGCGTTGCCGTGTGTGAGGACCGCTGCAAGGGAATCGAGGAGATGATGCGCATCGACCCCACTATCGACCTCATCCTGCTTGACGACGCATTCCAGCATCGTTATGTCAGGCCGTCGTTGTCGATTGTGCTCATGGAGTGGAACCGCCCGATATATAACGACGATCTTCTGCCGCTCGGGCGTCTGCGCGAACCGCAGAGTGCGCTCAACCGAGCCGATGTGATAGTTGTGACGAAATGCCCCTCGGAGATACGACCGATGGACATACGCCTCATCTATGAGCATCTCAACCTTTTTGCCTACCAGAAACTCTATTTTTCACATTACGTTTACGGAAATCCCGTAAGCCTCTATCCCGACGAAACGACCTACGTGCTAAACCTGTCATGGCTCACGAAGGACGATTCGGTACTCGTCATCGCAGGCATAGCCAATCCCAAACCGTTTGTCCGCTACATAAAGCGCCATCAGGCATCAGTGACGGTGAAGCAATTTGCCGATCACCACAACTTCACCCGCAAGAACTTTGAAGAGATAAAGAAGTTGTATGACAAAATGCCTGGTCGCAACAAATACATAATCACGACCGAAAAGGATGCCGTGCGCATAGCCAACAACCCCTACTTCCCGCATGAGCTGAAGGCATGCACATTCTACATCCCCATAAAAGTGGAATTTCTGCCCTACGCCATGCCGTCGGGCACACCGTCATTTGACAAAGAGATACGCTCCATAATAAAATCACCGCGCGAATAGAACGTTAAGCGCAACATTTCAACGGAGCCTGATGTTATATACATGACCCTTTTTAAATCCAAATAAAGACCAAAATCATGTTAGAAAAAATTAACCAGACCGCCGACTACATCCGCTCAAAAGTAACCGATTTGCCTAAAACCGCAATAATTCTCGGCACCGGGCTTGGAGCACTTGTCGACCACATCGAGGACAAGCAATATATCCCCTACACTGAAATCCCCAACTTCCCCGTATCGACCGTCGAGGGCCATTCAGGCAACCTGATATTCGGCCGCCTCGGCAACAAACGAATCATGGCCATGCAGGGACGCTTCCATTTCTATGAAGGCTACGACATGAAGCAAGTCACATTCCCGGTGCGCGTGATGAAGGCTCTCGGCGTAAAGACACTCTTTGTAAGCAATGCCGCCGGAGGCATGAATCCCGAATTCATGATAGGCGACATCATGATAATAACCGACCACATCAACCTCTTCCCCGAGCATCCGTTGCGCGGAAAGAACTACAACGAACTCGGCACACGCTTCCCCGACATGAGCGAAGCCTATTCAAAGCGATTGATAAAGCACGCTATGGAAATTGCCGAGGAGAAGGGCATCCGTGTCATGCACGGTGTGTATGTGGGTACGCAAGGACCTACATTTGAAACTCCGGCCGAATACAAGTATTTCCACATCATCGGTGGCGATGCTGTGGGAATGTCGACCGTGCCCGAGGTAATCGTAGCCCGTCACGGAGGCATGGAAGTATTCGGTGTATCGGTAATCACCGACCTCGGTGTCGAAGGCATCGTTGAGGAGGTTTCGCACGAAGAGGTACAGAAGGCTGCCGCCAAGGCTCAGCCCAAGATGATGGAGATCATGACTGAACTGGTCAACCGATTTGAAGAGTGATGGAAGACAAGATGACTGAAATAGCCTCTTTGGGCGAATTTGGATTAATCGACCGACTGACCGACGGCATCGAACTTGCCAATCAATCGTCGTTAAAAGGCGTGGGCGACGATGCTGCCGTGCTGGAATATCACGAAACCGAAGTACTCGTCACTACCGACCTCCTGCTCGAAGGCGTACACTTCGACCTAACCTACGTGCCGTTGAAGCACCTCGGCTACAAAAGCGCTGTGGTCAACTTCAGCGATGTCTACGCCATGAACGGCACCCCGAGGCAGATAACGGTTTCGCTCGGAATTTCAAAGCGTTTCACCGTCGAGCACATCGAAGCATTGTACTCGGGCATCCGTCATGCCTGTGAGATATACGGAGTCGACCTCGTGGGAGGCGATACCACATCGTCGCGTCAGGGTCTTGTAATATCGGTGACCTGCATAGGCGATGCCCCCAAGGACAAAATAGTGTATCGCAACGGCGCAAAGGACACCGACCTTATATGCGTGAGCGGCGACCTCGGCGCAGCCTATATGGGATTGCAACTTCTCGAACGCGAAAAAATCGCCTCGGTGGGTCAAAAGGACTTCATCCCGAAATTTGAAGGCAAGGAGTACCTCATCGAGCGTCAGCTTAAGCCCGAGGCACGAAAGGACATCATAGCCGAGCTTGACCAAGCAGGCATAAAGCCGACAGCGATGATGGATATATCCGACGGACTTTCAAGCGAGCTGCTCCACATTTGCAAGCAGAGCCACACCGGATGCCGCATCTATGAGGACCGCATTCCAATCGACTATCAGACAGCTGTCATGGCCGAAGAACTCGGCATGAATCTCGTCACAGCGGCGCTCAACGGCGGCGAGGACTACGAGCTCCTGTTCACCGTGCCTCTTCACGACCACGAAAAGGTGTCAAAGCTACCCGGAGTGAAGGTAATAGGCCATATAACCAAGGAGTCGCTCGGATGCGCGATGATAACACGCGACAACACCGAAATCGAACTGAAAGCCCAGGGTTGGAATCCGCTCGCTCAGAAATGACCGTAGAAAAAGATACTTGACATAGCGTCGGCAATTAACTTTGCCGACGCTATTTTTCATCATTTTATCAGCCGTTTTCACCATATCCCAACATTTTTTACTAATTTTGCAGCCACAAAACAACATTACAAGAGCTTTGAGTTATGATAAACAGAATCTTGATTAGAATGAAGGTCGTTCAGATGCTTTACTCCTATCTGTTGACCCGCAGTGATTTTAAGATACTTCCCGAACCGGAATCCCATTCACGTGACAAGCGGTTTGCCTACTCGCTTTATTGTGACTTGCTCCTGTTGCTGCTTGACCAGTCGGGCTATCGCATATCCAACTACGAAGGCCGCCCGCGAATCGAGCCTGCCAACAAAATCGGCAAAAACGACTGGACCCACATTGCCGCAGCGCTTGCCGCCAATGACGACATGAAAGATATTGCGCTGCATCACCGCTCATTTTCCGAGGCTCTTCTCTCCCACCATCAGCGCCTGTCGGCCGCCATCAAGGAATCGAGCGCATTCAAGGACTATTCGCGCATGAAGACCAAGCCTGAAATCCAGGACGAGGTACAGCTTTGGGAAACCATATTCACCACCATCCTGCTGCGTGACAACGCCATTAAAGAGCTCATAAACTCCGACCCCGGATTTACCCATGTGGGTTACGAGCAGGCTCTCCAGATGCTCGACGAAACGCTCAACGACTTTTCGACCGTGCGCAGCTCGCTTGTAGAAGCCCGAAGAGGTCTTGCCACATCGCTCGACAAAGCCTACGAGCTATATCACAGCCTGCTGCAGTTGATGATCGACCTTACCGACCTGCGCGCACTGAACCTTGATGAAGCAAAACATAAATACCTGCCGTCGCACGACGACCTGAATCCTAATATGCGATTTGTCGAGAATCAGTTCATTCAGGCACTGCGCGAAAATGACGACATGAAGGAGTATCTCGACAAGACACCCATTTCATGGCAGGACGAGGATGTGACACTGCGCCGCATTCTCGACAAGATTCTTGAGAGCGACATCTATAAAGAATACATGGCCGCTCCCTCAACCGACTTTGCCAACGACTGCGAGTTATGGTACTCTCTTTTCAAAAACATCATTGTGGAGAGCGACGACCTCGCCGAGTCGCTTGAGTCGCAATCGGTCTACTGGAACGATGACCTTACTATAATGGGCTCATTCGTGCTCAAGACCATCAAGCAATTCGCCCATAGCGAAGACAAGCCCATATCGCTTCTTCCCAAGTTCAAGGACATCGAGGATGAACGCTTCGGGCCTAAACTCTTTGAGGATGCAATACGCAACCAGGCTGAATATCGAGAAATGATCGACGCCTGCCTCGTGGAGAGCAAGTGGGACCCCGACCGCCTCGCATTCATGGATATCGTAATCCTTGAAACCGCCATAGCCGAACTGATAAACTTCGAGTCGATTCCTACACTCGTCACCATAAACGAGTACACCGAAATCGCCAATTACTACTCCACACCCAAGAGCGGTCAGTTTATCACAGGACTTCTCTATGCAATTATTAATAATTTAAAAAAGGACGGCATAATAGTGAAAGAATAAAATTACTTTCACTATATTTGCATTTGAAAAATTAACAAAACAAAAAACATTTAATAAAATAAGACATGCTTAACAATCTCATACCCCTACAGGAAGCAGGTGGAAGCGCCGGAATGATGAACTTGATCATGATTGTAGCCCTGATCGCTATATTCTATTTCTTCATGATTCGTCCGCAACAGAGGAAGCAGAAGGAAATCAGGAAGTTCCGCGAAGGCTTGAATGTCGGCGACCGTGTAATCACCGCCGGAGGCATCTATGGCAAGATTCGAGCCGTGAAGGAAAACACCATCACCCTTGAAATCGCCGACAATGTACGCATTTCAATCGACAAGGGTTCGGTTTATCCGTCAGCTGCTCAGGCTCAGGAATCGGCCAATGACAGCGCAAAGTAAGGAGTAACAATTTTCATTGCTATACAGGGCCCGTGCATTTCCTTTCATAGGCGATGAACGGGCTTCATTATTATACCATCAAACCCGGAAGTAATGTCGACAACATTCAAGAAGCAGCTATCTGACTTTATCAATCGCGTCCACGACTCAATAACATCGACACGAGGACGCGAAATAGTGTTGTTTCTTGTTTTTCTCCTTATCTCCTACATATTCTGGCTGCTCCTGACTCTCAACAATGAAGTCCAGGAGGATCTTGAAGTGCCTATAACACTCACCAACGTACCCGACAGCGTGACATTGATATCCGATGTGCCGCCGTCGCTGAAAGTGAGTGTACGCGATAAAGGCTCGTCGCTTGTGCGCTACAGCTGGGGAGAAGTGCCGACAATGAAAATCAACTGGGACAACTATCGCCACTCATCGGGAAAATTCCTGCTCGGAACAGCCGACCTTAACGCTCGACTGCGTGACTATTTCGGCGCCAACAGCCAGATTGTCACAATAACTCCCGACTCGATGAGAATCAACTACACCACAAGTCCCGGCCGGCGTGTGGCTGTGAAGGTAAACGCCGATGTACGCCCCGCCCTCGGCTGGACGGTATTCGGTCCTGTGACCGCCAATGTGGATTCGGTGTGGCTCTATTCGGTCGATGATCTCCCCCACTCGCTGAATTCGGTTGAAACCGTGCCCATTGTGCGAAGCGGATTGAAGGATACCACTAAGTTTGATGCCCGCATAGAACCGATTCCCGGTATACGCATAATTCCCGACCGAATCATACTCACCGTGCCCGTGGAGCCTCTCATTGCCCGAAAGCAATACGTATCGGTTATAGGCAAGAACGTACCCAACGACTACACGTTGATAACATTCCCTTCAAAAGTCGAGGTGTCCTATCTCGTTCCCATGAGCGAATTCAACAGCGAGCCCTATGTGCTTAAAGCCTATGTCGACTACAACGAGGCACGACATGCCCGCAACGGCAAACTTAAAGTCACAATGTCGCTCATGCCTGAGCTCTACCGAAATGCGAGCATGACCCCCGACAGTGTAGAGTACATAATCGAGCCCAAACGAGCTCAATAATCACAATCAACTCATGTCTTCGACAAGGCTTATAGCGATAACCGGCGGCATCGGTAGCGGAAAAAGCGTAATATCCGACATCCTGCGGGCAATGGGACACAAGGTCTACGACTGCGACACACGCGCCAAAGCGTTGATGGACACCGATGAATCGATAAAGGACGACCTGATCAATCTCATTTCAATCGACGCCGTAAGAAGCGACCGCACAATCGACCGCAAACTGTTGTCGGAAATCGTGTTCAACGATCCCGATGCCTTGTCACGCTTAAACTCCATCGTCCACAAGGCGGTAAGAGCCGACCTTCGGCGTTGGCGCGATACATCGTCCGACAAAACCGTGTGGGTGGAAACCGCCATCCTTTATGCAAGCCGACTCGACCGCGAGGTCGATGAAGTGTGGGAAGTTACCGCTCCCACCGAATTGCGCGTGCAACGCGTAATGAAACGCAACTCAATGTCACGCGAGCAAGTGCTTGCACGAATATCATCGCAATCAACGACAGCGGCCCAACTCCATCCGCTCACAAAGACTATTGTAAACGACGGAGTCGAGCCGGTTCTGCCTCAAATATTATCGTTGTTATAACGTTTTCACTGTCGGTCGAAGCGACTTGTCAATCCATGTCGCACGCTTCCACATGTACTCCATCGGTCCGTGGCTGTGTGATGATATCCACCAGCGACAGAACATGTATTGAAGCACAAACAGCACTATACCCAACAGGAAGCTTGCTGTGATGCCAAGATGGGCGTGCATTCCGAATCCCCAATTGTAATATATCATTGAACCTATTATGCTCTGAGTAACGTAGTTGGTCATACTCATCTTACCATAGGGTGTTATCTTCATCAGCAGGTCGTGCATGTTAGTGCGATAGAAGGCAAACAATATACCCGAAACGAGTACGAGCATGAACGACAGGTTGGCAAGCGAACTGATTATAATCAACAGCGGCGACAATATGTTTTTATTGTCTATAAAATCGGGCAACATCTGGTCCAATCCGTGAAGCGGGAAGAAGGCTATCAATGAAATAGCAAGTACCCTTCCCCACATAGGCAGATGTTCCTTCAGGAAAAGTCCGTTTCGGCCAATCACCATTCCGAGCATAAACAGTGACGCAGTCTGGAAGATGCGACCATGATCCCATGCCCAGGCAAGACTGGCGAGCTGTCCTTCCCATATATTCACGGCAACAGTGCCAAGAAACGTTCCACCCGACTGCATGGCGAATGCTGCGCCCCAAAGATGCGACGACGGAACGGTGGGAGTAATGTAGGAACTGTCGAGCGATGCTCTTATCACATTATATATTGCAACCGGCTGCAACATGCACACTGCCGCTATGGCAAGAACCCACTTTGTCGACAAGCGACATGTAAGCACAAGCACTATGCCTATCAACGAGTACATTACAAGTATCTCGCCGGTAAAGAAACACGCATTGAAATTACCGATGATAAACAGCAGCAACAATCGCCAGCAGAATCTACGACGGAAATCATTTCCTCGCATTCGCTGATTATCGTCCTGAATAAAGAAACTGAAGCCGAAAAGCAATGCGAATATTGCATAAGCCTTACCTCCAAGCAGGAAGAAAAGACCGTCCCATATCGCACGGTCGGTGAAATCGAGCAATGCGCCCTGCCCCGCCGTATCGGGAAATGAATAGAAATTGAAGTGTTCAATCGAGTGAAGTAAGATTATTCCCATAACCGCAAGCCCCCTCAGGACATCGGCTACATCCACTCTTGCATGATGTTGTAATGTTGGTTGCATAATTAATTTTATCTGTGTTATGGTATTACTCTTCAAAATTACTCATTTTATGCGGCACCGCCCAATTTTTTTGAAAAAGATTTTGGCGGTTAAAAAAATATGACTACCTTTGCAGTGTCGAAAGCGACAAACAAATACTAACGGCGATTTAGTGTAGTGGCCTAGCACGCCACCCTCTCACGGTGGAGACCTGGGTTCGATTCCCAGATTCGCTACAAAGAGCTGCCCATCCAAGGGTGGCTCTTTTTGTTTTATCCCCCCCAACAGCCAGCTACTCAAGGATATGATGGGAAATTTATTTGCTAAAAGTTTATTAAATCCACCAACTAAAAACTGCTAAATATCGCACAACGTTTCATATAATGAACAAATTTACCATCTTTGCATCATTAAAAGATAGATTGAATAACAAAAGCTATCTGAGTAAGAAATTTACTTTTTGATTTTATCAATTAATGTGTCAAATACTTGGGTATATGCATATGCCGGATTGAAGATGATGCCAGGTCGCAAAAGCATGGTTGTGTCGCCAAGAAATTCCGGATCCTGCATTTTATCCTCCATATTGATAACAAACTGTCTTTTGGTAGGTGGTTGGGAAACGCTGAAATCCATATATCGGTAATAGCATCTCAAAATTTCCTCTGCATTGACATCCGAATGAGCCAATGCTGTTGCAAGATCAAACAAGTCGCGTCCCTTGCGTCGTTGATATAGTGCACGTAACTTCGTGCCGAGAAGTTCGTTAAGTCTATAAGTAGTAATCTCGCAATCCCCTGTATACCATGAATTGCTTACGCTAAAAGGAATCTTCACAAGGCCCAATTCGTTGAAATGCTCAAAACAGTTGATTTCTATTTTTAAGCGGATAGGCACTACCGGAGGAATCTCTGATTCCAATCTGAAAAGCATAGTATTGTTGTATCGCTTTTGCTTCGTCACTCTATCGGGCAACCAATCGAGAACCTCCCCAAGACGAAACATAATTGTTTTTATAGGGCCTGGATTTATTTGCACAAGATCAATATCCTCGCTATATCTCGGCTGAGGAGAAAGATAAAGTTTATGAAGTGCCGTCCCTCCGCGAAACGCGAGTTGCGAAGCGAGAAACTCATCACTGAAAATATCGACCAAAGCACGTGATATTATTAAATCTTGCTCGACCATCGCCTTGTCCTGCCACGGCAAGAACTCATTCCATTAATCTATTGCATTGCGGTTTATCATATTTCGTCCGGCTCAATTTCTGTATTAATATATAATTTCCATTTTTCACTTATTGCAGATTTTTTTTTATCGTGCTTCGTGCTCAGCCAACAATATCTGAAATGATTGCTATATAATTTCAATTCATTATATATTATGTCCGCCTGCCCCCTCTCTTCAAGAATTTCATCCACAATGTAGCCGAGCCTTTGGACAGTAGCTACCGTTGTAAAATTAAACAGTGTATCATGTGCTCCTCGGAAATTCATATTTTCCAATAGTTCTGACAATACGGTAGCAGCTCGCGACAATCCTCCTATATGTTGCTCAAACTGAACGAGGTCAATAGCCGTCAGCTCAGCGTTGGAATATTTAACACAAGAGGTTTCCGTATTTTTAGTAAGAAGGAACTTTTCGGGTATTTCTGTACGGTAAAACCATATCAACATATTATTTCTATCGCTCGACCGTGAATAACGAGGATAAGTTGTCATAATAGAAAACTGTTGCGGACGCTGATGAGCTGCGCCCCAAAAAGCCGCCGCACTAAGGAGCCCTACATAATAGAGCTTCCCGATATACGACATGAGTTGATCTACATAATATGACGGTGGAACAAGACCCTGCAGCGCATACTGAGGAGGAATAATGCAGTAAAATCCTCGTGCCACGAGCGCAAGACGCTTGCTCCGAACATACCGGCTCAAAGAATTAAGTAACGGCTGCTATGACATGTCTGCAAAAGCTGCTGTTACATCCGAAAAAGAAAAACAAGGTTTGCCTGTTATCTCTCGGTGTCTAATCCATTCTGAAAGTTTCATCTTCGCTCTTTTTATTGCAAAGATAATCAAAATATTATTATTTCCGCATTAAAAATAGCCACAAATTTGGATTATATTTACACCTTTCAACGATTATGTCGGTTTGCGCGATACCTTATAGGATTAATCATCGCTCTCATTATCTTCTGCCCTCTCTATTTCGGTATTTGAAAGCGTCATTGCTATTCAATCTATCTGCAACTAATTGCAAGATGGGCTGTGCCGGGATTTCCGACACAGCCCATCTTATAAAGCTAATTCATGTAATAATCAATCCATAATCATCACATAACCTTATTGCGCTTATCCCATGACGGATGAGCGGGGTCCTCGGCCACAAGAGCCTCCGAAAGGTCAATACCCAATGCTTCGGAAAGCATTCGGCCATATTCGGGATCGGCATTATGGCAAGCACGCACATGACGCTGCTTTATAAATAGAGGTATTCCCTCCATCTGAGTAGCCGTGTTTCGACAAGTAGCTTGCTTGTCCTCGGCACTCATCAACCGCCACAATTTGCCGGGCTGGGTATAGTAATCCTCGTCATACTCCCGCTCATCATAGTTATAGACCTCGCCATGCAAATCCATGGGCGGCTCTTTCCTTGACGGAGTATCCTGCCATTCGCCGAAGCTGTTTGGCTCGTAGGATAATGTGGCTCCGTAATTGTCGTCGGTGCGCATTTTTCCGTCACGATGGAATGAATGGAACGGACATCTCGGACGATTTACGGGGATAAGGTTGTGATTGACCCCAAGTCGATAGCGTTGCGCATCGCCGTAGGAGAACAGACGCCCTTGAAGCATCTTATCGGGTGAAAATCCTATTCCATCTACAATATTGGCTGGATTGAACGCCGCTTGCTCTATTTCAGCAAAGAAATTCTCGGGATTGCGGTTAAGTTCAAGAATTCCCACATCACGTAACGGGAAATCCTTATGATACCACACCTTTGTCAAGTCAAACGGATTAATGTGATACTTCTTTGCCTCATCCTCGGTCATCAACTGAACCTGAAGCATCCAGCGAGGAAAATCGCCACGCTCTATTGCCTCAAACAAATCGCGCTGATGCGATTCGCGGTCTTTGGCTATTATGGCCTCGGCTTCCTTATCAGTAAGATTCTTTATACCCTGAAGCGTGATAAAATGAAATTTCACCCATGTGCGCTTATTGTCCTTATTGATGAAGCTGTAAGTGTGACTTCCAAATCCGTGCATATTGCGGAAAGATGCAGGAATGCCTCGAGGCGACATTGAAATGGTGATTTGGTGCAATGCTTCAGGAAGCAATGTCCAGAAATCCCAATTTGCAGTGGGATTGCGCATGCCGGTACGGGGATCTCGCTTTATGGCATGGTTAAGGTCGGGAAATTTCAACGGGTCACGCAGGAAAAACACAGGAGTGTTATTGCCCACAAGATCCCAATTGCCTTGGTCGGTGTAAAACTTCATTGCAAAACCGCGTATGTCGCGCTCGGCATCGGCTGCACCACGCTCCCCTGCTACGGTGGAAAATCTCACCAAACATGGAGTCTTTTTACCGACTTCTGAAAATATTGAAGCTCGGGTAAATTCGGTGATGTCATTGGTTACCGTAAATGTGCCGAAAGCTCCTGACCCTTTGGCGTGCATTCGCCTTTCAGGGATTACCTCACGGTCAAAATGAGCAATTTTTTCAAGATACCACGGATCTTGAATTGTCATAGGTCCTGGGCGGCCGGCAGTTTGAACATTCTGGTTGTCGGCGATTGGGCGCCCGTTTTCAGCGGTAAGTCTTTTCTTATCCATACAATCATAATGAAATTAACAGTGAATCAATTCGAGTTTTGAAACACTCAAATATCTTAAAAAGTTTTCCACCGAATCTATACATGACATTAAATTGACAATTTAATCAGTGGCAGAAAGAAGCCGACACCGCAAATAATTTGCCCCATAAAATGTCACCCATTGTCCGCCTTAACTGCTCTAATCAACCCGCCAATCTGTGAAAATTTATTAAATTGCACTACGCTGTTGCAAAATTGCGATGTCGATTTGTTAAATTGGCAGGACTTTTCATTTAACAACTAAAGATGATACTTAACATTGTATTCCTGATTGCAGGGTTGGCGTTCATATTGATTGGAGCCAATATGTTGACCGACGGAGCTTCAAGCATCGCAAAGCGGTGGGGCGTATCAGAGCTTGTCATAGGATTGACCGTAGTTGCCTTCGGCACATCGGCGCCCGAACTTGTCATCAGCATCGTATCGGCCATTAACGGCAGTGCCGAGCTGGCTATAGGCAACGTTGTCGGAAGCAACATCTTCAATGTCCTTGCCATAATAGGCATAACGGCGATATTCGCCCCGATAAAGATTGAGCGAAGCATAATGACCAAGGACATTCCGCTCGTGCTTCTGTCGGCTTTAGCACTTCTGGCAATGGGCAACGCTCCGCTTCTTGACGGCGCGTCCAGTCGCATCTTAAGCCGTGTCGACGGAATAGTTCTGCTGCTGTTTTTCACCATATTCCTGCGACACACATTCTCATCCGCAAAGTCAGCCACACCGGCTGAATCACAAGAGATAGAAAGATCCAAGACTAAGGATATGCCGTTATGGAAATCGATATTGTGGGTAGCAATAGGACTGGCCGGACTGATTATTGGCGGTGACCGGTTTGTCAACGGAGCATCGGGAATCGCATCGGGACTCGGCGTGAGCGATGCCATAATAGGCTTGACGATAGTAGCCGCCGGCACATCACTACCCGAACTCGCCACATCGATAACTGCCGCTGTAAAAGGCAAGCCGAGCATAGCTCTCGGCAATGTGATAGGGAGCAACATCTTCAACATATTCCTTGTACTTGGATGCAGCGCAACAATTCGTCCCCTCCCGTTTGGAGGAATAGGCAACCTCGACCTACTCGTCCTCACCGGAGCCTGCATGTTGTTCTGGATATTCGGATGGTTTTTCAAGCAACGCACAATCACCCGTGCCGAAGGAATCATACTCGCGACATGCTATGTGGCCTACGTTGCATATCTTGTCGCCAATGCCTGACCAGGCACCTGCATCACGTGCACCCCGCATAAAAACCTACAATGTGCAATAACTTTTTTTATGAATTTGGTTGCACTATTATTTTGATTGAGTAACTTTGTGATATGTTAAAATTATAATATCGACTTATGAATGTCAACATCGAAGAACTGATTACCATCAACTACGAGCTGGAAGGGCTTCTGTATTTGGCTATGCATCGAGGCGACGACACGCCCAAGGAGGTGTGGTCGCTGATTTCCGATAAAATCAAGTCACTCAACGAAGGCATATCGCCCGCTGTCGAGGATGACGATGTTGACACTGATGACACGCCCGACAATGCGGTCATCAGCTGTTGTGACGAAACTGATGTCACAGCCGATGAACAGCCTGAAATAGAAGAGCCCGAAAATCAGGAAGAAGAACTTGAAGAAGATACCGCTGAGAGCTGTCAACCACAACTTACAATAATCGGCGAATCGACCGAAGAGTTGCCTGAACATTGCAATGCCGAGCCCGAGGCTCCATGTAGTGATATTGAACAGGAACCGTCAACGGAGCCTGAACCGATTGCTGAGCCGATGCCGGAAACTACAGTCGAGATTGAAACTGTAGAGCCTGAACCCGAAGAAGAAGAGGAACCGGAACTCAAGGAAGAGCCCGAACCCGAAGAGGAGCAGGAAGAGCCCGAAGATGAGGAAATAGCGATGCCTCAGTACGACACGACCGACACCGATAACGAAGAGCCTATACGCCTTGACGAAAAGCTTGCACGTGAAAATTCGCGTAATCTGCGCAAGGCATTCTCGTTGAATGACATGTTCCGATTCCGTCGCGAGCTCTTTGGCAACAGTGCTACCGAGATGACCGATACGCTCAATCTCGTCGAAGCTATGTCATCGCTCTCGGAAGCCAACGACTACTTCTACAACGACCTTGAATGGGACGCTTCCAACCCCGAAGTCCAGGATTTCATGGATATAATAGCAAAACATTTTTCAGGCCGATGAGCGGTAAACTTTACATCGTGCCCACTCCGGTGGGCAATCTTGGCGACATGACTCCGCGAGCAATCGCCACCTTGAAATCGTGCGACCTTGTACTGTGTGAGGACACCCGCACAAGCGGCGTCCTGCTCAAGCACTTCGACATAACCACCCCTACGGCAAGCCACCACAAGTTCAACGAGCACACATCGGTCGAACCTGTTGTAAACCGTCTGAAAGGGGGCGAGAACATAGCCCTCATAAGCGATGCGGGCACTCCGGGCATATCAGATCCCGGATTCATGCTCGTGCGCGAATGTCGTCGCAACGACATCGAAGTCGAAACTTTGCCCGGCCCCACTGCACTTATTCCGGCACTCGTAAATTCAGGGCTTCCATGTGACCGATTCGTATTTGAGGGATTCCTGCCACAAAAGAAAGGACGCGCTACGCGCATAGCCGAGATTGCCGAAGAAACTCGCACTATAATATTCTATGAGTCACCGTTGCGCCTCGTGAAGACCCTGCAACAACTTGCCCAAGCCTGCGGCAACGACCGCGAGGCTTCAGTGTCACGCGAGATATCCAAAATTCATGACACCACCGTTACCGGAACATTACAACAGCTCATCGAGCACTTCACGATGAACATTCCGCGCGGTGAAATCGTTATTGTGTTGAGCGGAAAGAGGGAAAAAAACGCTCGTCAACCCCATCGCAATAAGTATCGCGATAACGATGACTTAAACGATGCCTGACATAAAAAACTTATATAAACATCATTTTATACGATTATGAAGAAAATAGTTTCAATTATTGCCGCAGGTCTTGTGTGCCTCACAGCTTGCGATGGAGGGAAACTGAAAGAGGCTCAGGCCCAAAACGCCCAGCTTGACGATTCATTACATGTTGCTCTCGCCAACCAGGACAGTCTGTTCTCCCTTTTGAACGACATTACCGATGGCATGAACCAGATCAAAGATCTTGAGAAGATTCTCACAACTACCAATGTAGGTGCCGAATCACAATCGCGTAAAGATCAGATACGCAACGACATCGTCGCCATACAGCAGGCTCTCAAGGAGCGTCGCGAACGCCTTGACGACCTTGAGCAGAAATTGAAATCATCACAGGGCTACAGCAGCACCCTGAAGAAGACCGTCGACAATCTTAAGGCTGAAATAGCCAGTCAGGAAACGACAATCTCGACACTGCGCAACGACCTTGCAGCCGCAAAGATACAGATTGCCGACCTTGGCACAAAGGTGGATTCATTGAGCACCACTGTTGCCACTGTAACCGAGGAGAAGGAAAAAGCTCAGGAAGAGAGCGTAAACCTCACCAACGAGCTTAACTCTTGCTACTATGCAATAGGTACCAAGGGCGAATTGAAGGATGCCCGCATTATCGAAACCGGATTCCTGCGCAAGACCAAGTTGCTCCAGGCCGACTTCCAGCAGAGCTACTTCACTCAGAGCGACAAGCGCACTCTCACCACAATCCCCACTCACTCCAAGAAAGCAAAGATTCTGACCAACATGCCGGCCGACTCATATACAATCGAGGACTATGACGGCTTGAAGACAATCAAGGTCACCAATCCTGAAAAATTCTGGAGTCTTTCCAACTATCTCGTAATCCAAGTAGACTAAAGTTTAATACTTCCCGATAAATGGGTCCGCCATGCCTGCAACCGTACAGGCATGGCGGACTTTTCATTTCATAAAACCGTTTTAACAGCCATTGAATGCGTTGAATGTAAATGTTTTTTTGTAATTTTGCAGTCTATTAATCTCTATTTTACACCAATGGGTATATTCAGTTTCTTTTCTAAGGAAAAAAAGGAGACTCTTGACAAAGGGCTTGAACGCACAAAGCAAGGCGTATTCTCGAAAATCGCACGCGCAATTGCCGGCAAGTCAAAGATTGACGATGAAATACTTGACAACCTCGAAGAGGTATTCATCACTTCGGATGTCGGAGTCGAAACCACGCTCAAAATCATAGACCGCATAGAACATCGCGTTTCACGTGACAAATATGTCAATTCATCGGAATTGAACAATCTGCTGTGTGAGGAAATCACCGAACTTCTCGCCGAAAACAACAACGACTCCACTCTTGAGGACTTTACGGTTCCGCAGGGCCACAAGCCCCACGTAATCATGGTAGTGGGCGTCAACGGCGTAGGCAAAACAACCACTATAGGCAAGCTTGCCTATCAATTCAAGAAAGCCGGCAACAAGGTGATGCTCGGCGCCGCCGACACATTCCGTGCAGCCGCAGTGGAGCAGCTCGACATCTGGGGCGAACGCGCCGGTGTACCTGTCGTAAAACAGAAACTCGGAGCCGACCCCGCATCGGTGGCATTCGACACTCTGCAATCGGCCAAGGCCAACGACATCGATGTTGTGATAATCGACACCGCCGGACGCCTTCACAACAAGAAGGGCCTCATGGACGAGCTCACAAAAATCAAGAACGTGATGCAGAAAGTCGTTCCCGACGCGCCCCATGAAGTGCTGCTCGTGCTCGACGGCTCTACGGGACAGAATGCATTTGAGCAGGCCAAGCAGTTTGTGGCTGCAACCAAAGTCAATGAGCTTGCCATAACCAAGCTCGACGGCACAGCCAAGGGCGGCGTAGTCATCGGCATAAGCGACCAGTTCCGCATTCCGGTAAAATACATCGGACTCGGCGAAGGCATCGACGACCTGCAGGTGTTCCACAAGAAAGAATTTGTACAATCATTATTCGGCAACAATTAATATAGATGGCTCGCAAGAAAGTCGATGTCATAACACTTGGCTGTTCAAAGAACCTGGTCGACAGTGAACGGCTCATGAGCATGTTTGACCGTGCCGGATTTGAAGCAAGGCACGAGCCTGAAAATCCCGGAGGCGACATTGTTGTCGTGAATACTTGCGGATTCATAGGCGATGCCAAGGAAGAATCGGTCAACACTATCCTCGAGCAAGTCGAGGCCAAGAAAGAGGGACGCATCAAGTCACTCTATGTGATGGGATGCCTGTCGCAACGTTATCACAATGAGCTTGTAGCTGAAATACCCGAAGTTGACGGTTGGTACGGTAAGTTCAACTGGCCCGAACTGGTTAATACTCTCACTAACAAGTTCCCGGCAACATCATCCTACGACCGCGTCATAACCACCCCTTCCCACTTCGCCTACGTGAAGATAGCCGAGGGATGCAACCGCTTCTGTTCATTCTGTGCGATTCCGCTCATCACAGGGCGATTCAAGTCACGCCCCATCGAGGAAATACTCGATGAAGTGTCGGCACTTGTAAAGCGCGGTGTCCATGAATTCAACATAATAGCTCAGGACTTGTCGAGCTACGGTCTTGACCTGTATAACGAGATGCGGCTTCCGCAGCTCATCGACCGCATGGCCTCGATAGAGGGTGTGGAGTGGATAAGGCTACACTACGCCTACCCCGCTCAGTTCCCCATGGAGATACTCGATGTCATGGCCCGTCACGACAATGTGTGCAAATACCTCGACATAGCACTTCAGCACATATCTGACAAGGTTCTAAAAAACATGCGCCGTCACATAACCGGCGACGAAACGAAAGCCCTGCTCGACGAGATACGCCGAAAGGTGCCCGGCATACACATACGCACAACACTGATGGTAGGTTTCCCCGGCGAAGGCGAGGAAGAGTTCAGTCAGCTTAAGGAATTTGTGCGCCAACAACGATTTGAGCGCATGGGTGCCTTTGCCTATTGCGAGGAGGAGGACACATTCGGTGCCAAGAATTTCGAGGATTCAATACCTGAAGAGGTCAAGCAATCACGCTTGAATGAGCTTATGGCGATTCAGGAAGAGATTGCCCTTGAAAGCAACCAATCAAAAATAGGAAAAAGATTGCGTGTAATCATCGACAAGGAAGAGGATGACTACTATGTGGGTCGCACCCAATGGGATTCACCCGAAGTGGACCCTGAAGTCCTTGTCAAGAAGACCAAGAAGCTCGAAAAAGGACACTTCTACGATGTCGACATTATCGATGCACTGCCCTACGAGCTGATTGCACAACCATCCTTACAATAAAAATGTTGTTGTCAACTTCTATTTCAAGAGCGGCATCTCTATGCATTGAAAAGCGACTGCCGTTTGCAGTGTACATGATGCCGGGAAGCGATCACGCCATATTCCTGGCAGGGGATGAGTCGACGCAGTGCAACAGCGATGTCGACCGTGGATTCTTCATTTCGGAATTCAACACAAGTGGACGACGCATCGTGATAGCTCCTCAATACACTGCCGAGCAGATAATAGAAAACGCCGACACCATTGCTCAGCGTGACGGTGTAGTCGTAAAGCCGGTCGACCGCAGCACACCGCGTGACGAATATGACAACGCGTTAAACACGGTTGTCAACGGACTAAAGCTTCGCGGAGGCAAGACGGTAATATCACGCGTGATATGCGGCGACGCATACGATATCGACTGGCTTTCAGTAGCCGAGAAATATTTCACCTGCTTTCCGTCGACATTCCGTTACCTCTATTACACTGCAGCGACAGGCGCATGGATCGGAGCCTCACCCGAACTGCTGCTCGAATGTGACAACGCAGGTAATCTCAGCACCATGTCGCTTGCCGGAACCCGCATGAAGTCATCGAATGCCGCATGGGATGACAAAAACCGCGAAGAGCACGACTATGTGACACGATACATCGTCGACAAACTGTCGTCACTCGGCATAAACGCGACAGTCGGTTGCGCCGAGAATGTTGGTTACGGAGCCATCGAGCATCTTTGTCACCGCATTACGGCCCGATATGCGGGAAATCCATTTATTGTGGCCGATACACTCAGCCCCACCCCTGCCTTGGCCGGCACTCCGCTTGACAAGGCATTGAATGACATAACGCTCAACGAGCGACATCCACGCCGATGCTACGGAGGCTATGTGGGAATGACCGACAGTCGGGGCACTCACATCTTCGTCAACCTGCGATGTGTACACTTCGATGAGTCACGCTATTGCATATATGCCGGCGGAGGCATAACTGCCAAATCGGAATCGGCAACCGAATGGGATGAAACCTCGGCAAAATCCCAAGTGCTGCTCAACGCAATCAATCAGTCACTGTCATGAGCAAAAACAGCAAAGGAAGTCCGTTTTTAATACTATTCACCGCCGTGGCCATCGTCGCCGCTGTGTCGCTGCTCCCGCTTAACAAAATAAGCCGTGGATTGCTGCGCGACTTCAATCTCGCAGGCGACATAATGCACATAACCGAAAAATCGGATCCTGATGCCGAGAAAGTCGACAAACAGCAAATCGACCCGGAGCTGATAGCCGCAATGGAGGAGATTGAAGTTGAGCAACCCGCTAAGGCCGAGGAGCCAGCTGTTGAAGAGAGCGACAGTATCCCCCGGCAGTCAGAGCCCAAACAGCCGAAATCGGAGAACGCCCAACCCGAAGAATCACCTGTGACATCGGAAGTTGTCGAGCCGCCTGTGCCGATTGATCCTCACGACGGGGAGATAATTGTAATGGAGGACTATTCGCCCGACGGCAACGGACTGAAACGCTTTAAAAGCGCACTTGCGCAAGCCGGCAACCGGGTTGTGCGCATAGCGTTCCTCGGCGACTCATACATCGAAGGTGACATATTCACACAGGATGTGCGCGAAAAGCTGCAGGACCAATACGGCGGATGCGGAGTGGGATATGTCAACATGTACTCGGAATTTCCCGGATTCCGACGCTCGATAACGCAAAGCGGCAGCGGATGGGAAGTGTACAACGTGAGCATGAAGGGACACAACAAAGCCTACATATCTATAACCCAACAGTACTCAATGCCGGTAAGCGAAAAAGCTACCGCAACCTATAAGGGTGCCAAGCGACTGAAGCACACCGACAGTTGGGAAAAATCGCGCTTTATATACCTATCGCCCGATGCAGCAACCATAAACACCCGCCAGGACAACGGCGAATGGGCCACCCACAGCTCATCGGCGTCATCCGAAGCACAGTGCATCGAAGTCACCGGCCCCATGAAATCTTTTTCGGTATCAACCGGCAACATGTCACTTGCCGGAATAGGAGTGTGGCTCGACGGCAACACCGGCATCTCGGTTGACTGCATGTCGTCGCGAGGATTCTCAGGCGTCACCTTGTCGCGAGTAAGCAGCAGCCTGTCACAATCGATGCGCCGTTACATCGACTACGACCTGATTGTAATCGAATACGGAATCAACGCCATGTCGGAAGCCCAGACCGACTACTCGGCCTACTCCAAACTGATGATCAAGTCAATAGGACACATAAAGGAGTGCTATCCCAATGCCGACATAATCATAATGGGCGTGGGTGACAGAGGTTCAAAACGAGGCACCGACATAATAACGATGCCCACGACCTACAACATGATTGCCGCCCAACGTGATGTAGCACGACACTTGGGATGCGTGTTCTGGGACACCCGCGAGGCTATGGGCGGTGAAAATGCAATCGTGACATGGGCCAACGCCAATCCTCCGAGAGCCAATAAAGACTACATCCACCTAACCCATATCGGCGGACGCAAACTTGCCGAAGAATTCATAAAATCGCTGAACAATGCCATCAATAAATAAGCTATACCCTATACTACTGACATTCATAATGCTAAGCGTGCCGCGACTCGCCATGTCGCAGTATGAAGACAATGATGACAAAAACATACGTGAAAATCCCGAGATAACGCAAGCCGACTCCATCGACTGTGACATAGAGATACCGGCATACATCAACCGCAATAAAAATCACATAATCACAAACGGTGCCGACTGGAGCCGATTCAGCCGCAGAACCGTAGCCCCCGACACTACCGTAAGCATCGTACACATAGGTGACTCACACATTCAGGCCGACTTTGCGACCGGTCATGCGCGTGACATGCTCCAACAGCTGTACGGCAACCCCGGCCGAGGCCTCATCACGCCTCTCAAAATGGCAGGCACCAACGAGCCTCGCGACTATGCCATAACATCACAGTCACGCTGGCTGTCCTCAAAGCTGCTTAAAAAGCCCTGGGCGTCACCTATGGGATTCACTGGAGTTTCGATAACGCCAAAGAGCAAAAAGTGTGACCTCACCATAGCCACGCTCACAAAGAACGAGCCCGAAAAACCGTTTAACAATGTCAAGATACTACACTCGGGCAAGCTTGAGATAAGCCGCGCTTCGGTTGCCGGACAACCCATAGAGTGTGACATAGAATACGGCGACGGAAGCGCCACAATAAACATACCCCGTGAGGTAACCGAAATAACGGTGGAGATGACCAAAGAGGATTATCTGTCGATATTCGGCATCGTTCTCGCCAACACCAAAAGCGAAGGAGTCTACTACCACACCATAGGCAACAACGGGGCCACTTACAGCACATATAACGCAGTCGACGGAATGGGTGCCGATGTGGCACGACTTAATCCCGATCTCGTAATAATAAGCCTCGGAGCCAATGAAGCGTTCGGTAAATTGTCGATAAGCAACATAACCGACAACATAGACCTGCTGGTTAACGACATACGACGACACAACAAAGATGCAACAATTCTGCTCGTAACGCCCATGGAGTGCCAGCGGAGCCGAATCATACGCACCAAGAAGGGTCGTCGACGCTCACGCAACTACAGCGTCAACGCCAACATACTCCCGATAAGGAATGCCATACTCGAATACGGCCGCAAGCATAACATATCGGTTTACGACTGGTATGACATAGCCGGGGGTCAGGGCGCATCAACCAAATGGGTAAAGGACAAACTGATGGGCGGCGACCGCATCCACAATACCCGCGAAGGCTACAGGCTTCAGGGACAGTTGCTGTATGAGGCAATAAACGACGCCATAATCAACAATGCAAAGCTATGAATGATTTCTTCAGCGACTTCAAATTCGTACTGCCTGACCTTGACGATGTAAGGGAGTTCCTTGGCAAATGTCTGGACAAGTTTGCGCAGTGGTTTGACTTCGACCGCATAGAATCGGTACTCCGATACGACAGCAACAATCCGCTCCTGTTCAACACCGGCTTGTTTCTGTTGCTGTTCACGGCATTCCTTCTGCTGTATAGGTTACTGCGTTTCTCCCCTACTCTCAAGAAGATATTCGTAATCCTCTTCTCACTCTACTTCTACTACAAGTCAAGCGCCGAGTGCTGCTTCATACTGCTTGGCGTGTGTATAAGCGACTATGTACTCGGACTCATACTCGGAAACTCACATCGCAAATCGGTGCGTACAGGCATAGTGACGCTTAATGTCGTAATCAATGTAGGAATGCTTGTCTACTTCAAGTATTTCAATCTGCTCTACAGCACCATAGCCAATTTTTCAAGCCGTGACTTCGATGCACTCGACATTATACTTCCTGCCGGAATATCGTTTTTCACATTCCGCTCCATCAGCTACATCGTCGACATATATCGCGGCGACATGAAGCCGGCCACCAATTTCCTGAACTACGTGTTTTTTCTCACCTTCTTTCCGCCAATACTTGCCGGCCCTGTTGTAAGAGCACGTGACATGATGGATCAGATAGAAGAGAGCCCCGTAGCTACACGACGCATGGTAAGTGCCGGACTCTTCATGATAATGGCGGGCTTGATAAAGAAAGTGATCGTAGCCGACTATATAAGCGGCAACTTCGTCGACCGAGTATTTGACAATCCGTCAATGTACTCGGGCTTTGAAAACCTGATGGGTATCTACGGCTTCACGATACAGCTCTATTGCGACTTCTCGGGTTACTCCGACATGGCGATAGGAATCGCGCTTCTGCTCGGTTACAAGCTAAAGATGAACTTCGATGCGCCGTTCAAGTCACAAAGTCCCACGGAGTATTGGCGCCGATGGCACATATCGCTCTCATCATGGCTGCGCGACTACCTCTACATTCCTATGGGAGGCAACCGATGCTCCAAGGCGCGTGCTCACATGAATGTGTTCAACACGATGCTGATAGGCGGCTTGTGGCATGGTGCATCGTGGATGTACGTTATATGGGGTGCCTGGAACGGCGGATTGCTCGTGGCGCATAAGATGATACGCAGCGTCACGCCCCGCGTAAAGGAGGAGAATCGTCGCAAATGGTGGAGAGTCGCCACCAATGTGTTCATAACATTCAACCTCATAGCCGTGGGTATGATGTTTTTCAGAGCCCGTTCCCTTGAACAGGTCGGCGACATGGTGCATCAGATCGTCTATAACATCCACCTGTCGGTAGCGCCGCAATTTCTCGAAGGTTACATACTGATAGTGCTTGCAATGGCACTCGGATACTTCATGCACTTCTCACCGAAAAAGTGGAGCGAGCAGCTTGAAGAGAAATATCACGCACAGAGCGGACTTGTGCAGGCCGTAGTGCTTGCGTTGGTGCTGTTGCTTATAATCCAGGTACGACAAAGCGACATAGTGCCGTTCATCTACCTGCAATACTGATTCAGCCCTTCCACTCCACCACGCAATCGGGTGTGGAACGAGCGACATCGACAAGACGCTGATTGGATGAGCCCCGGAAACGGAGTGAGATGTCACGCAGCGACTCGACGAATGGGCCGTCGACAAGAACATCGATGCATGCGAGCAACTCCTTATACTCGGAACGAGAGGCTACATATTCATAACTGTAACCCGTGTAGCACCATATAGTGCGGCCGTCGGCCTTCAGCAGGCGTGCCAACTCGACCATCTCGTTAATAGGCTGCATCAACGGGTCACCTCCCGAGAATGTTACATTAAAGTCACAATCATCAATAATCTCCTTGATACGGATAACCGACATAGCCTCACCCCCTTCAAAATCCCAAGACTGCGGATTGTGACAGCCCGGGCAGTGGTGATTGCAGCCGGCAAAATAAACAGAGGTGCGGAGCCCCGGTCCGTCGACCGAAGTTCCGCCCACTATATCTATTACACGTAGTGACATTGCAGTCTATTTGTGTACTATGCGATCGTTAAGTTCAGCCAGTTTGGCATTGTTCCAGCGGTCGGTCGTTCCCACGAGATAACCGGTTATGCGCTGCAGCTTGTCAATGTCATGACTGCCGCATTTAGGACATTCGTCAAGGTTCTCCTGCGCATCCTCATATCCGCATGCCATGCATCGGTTGCGATTGTGATTCACCGATCCGTAACCGATGTTATACTTGTCCATCAGGTCGACAATGTCGCTTATCGCCTCGGGATTGTGAGTTGCGTCACCGTCAATTTCCACATAGAATATGTGACCTCCGCGAGTCAACTCATGATACGGCGCCTCAACCTTCGCTTTGTGACGCGGCGAACAGTGATAGTAGACAGGCACATGGTTGGAGTTGGTGTAATAAATCTTGTCGGTTATGCCCGGCAACACGCCGAAACTCTTGCGGTCAACCTTGGTAAACTTACCCGACAGACCCTCGGCGGGAGTGGCAAGAACCGAGAAGTTGTGCTGATACTTCTCAGAGAATTCATTGGCACGGCTACGCATGTGCGACACAATGCGCAATCCAAGAGCCTGCGCCTCCTCGCTTTCACCGTGATGCTTGCCCACAAGAGCGACAAGACACTCGGCAAGACCGATAAATCCGATGCCGAGGGTACCCTGATTGATAACCGACTCTATGGTGTCGTTGGGTTTCAGGTTCTCACTTCCGTTCCACAGGCGTGACATCAGCAACGGGAACTGCTTGGCAAGAGCCGTCTTCTGGAAGTCATAACGGTCACACAGCTGACGAGCAGCGATTTCAAGAACCTCATCGAGCTTTGAGAAGAAACGATGTATACGCTCCTCTTTGTCGACGATGTTCATGCACTCAATGGCTATGCGTACTATATTAATTGTGGAGAAACTCAAGTTACCTCGACCAATCGATGTCTTCTCGCCGAAACGATTTTCAAAAACTCGTGTGCGACAACCCATCGTGGCCACTTCATAACGGTAACGGTGAGGATCGTTTATATCCCACTTTTCATGATGATTGAAAGTGGCGTCGAGATTCACGAAATTGGGGAAGAAACGACGAGCGGTAACCTTACAAGCAAGCTTGTAGAGATCGTAATTACGATCCTCGGGCAGATAACTTACACCGCGCTTCTTCTTCCATATCTGTATGGGGAAAATCGCAGTTGCACCGTTACCCACTCCCTCGTAGGTGGAGTTGAGCAATTCACGGATTATGCAGCGACCTTCGGCCGATGTGTCGGTACCGTAGTTTATCGAGCTGAACACCACCTGATTTCCGCCACGCGAATGAATTGTGTTCATGTTGTGGATAAACGCCTCCATTGCCTGATGCACACGGCCCACAGTTTTGTTTATTGCATGCTGCTTGGCACGCTCCTCGCCCTTAAGACCGTCAAGCGGACGCTTGAGGTAGTCGTCGATGGGAGCTTCATAAAGCGATGAATAGTCCTCGCCGGTGAGCGACTCGACATTCTTCACCTCCTCGACATAGGATGAGCGCACAAACGGAGCCAGATAGAAATCAAAGGCGGGAATGGCCTGTCCGCCGTGCATCTCGTTTTGTGCCGTTTCAAGCGAAATACAACCAATGATACTTGCAGTTTCGATGCGCTTGGCCGGACGCGATTCACCATGTCCGGCAGTGAAGCCATGCTCCAGAATGTTGTCGAGAGGATGCTGTACACAGGTAAGACTCTTGGTGGGATAGTAATCCTTGTCATGGATGTGAAGGTATCCGTTACGCACAGCCTCACGTGCTTCATGCGACAAGAGATAGTCGTCGACAAAAGGCTTGGTGGTTTCGCTTGCAAACTTCATCATCATGCCTGCAGGCGAATCGGTGTTCATGTTGGCGTTCTCGCGAGTTATGTCGTTGCTCTTTGCCTCGATAATCTCCAGAAACATATCCCGTGTCTTGGCACGACGCGCAATGTTTCGTTGGTCACGATAAGCGATATATCGCTTGGCCACCTCCTTGCGGGGGCTCTTCATCAGTTCAAGCTCAACCTTGTCCTGAATCTCCTCCACGGTCATTCGCTCGTTACCGGTCATACTGATGCGGTCAGTGATCTTATGAATCAAAGCCTCATCTTCACCCATTTCGGTTTGAAGCATCGCTTTACGGATTGCGGCCTTGATTTTTTCATCATTATAGCCGACTACGCGCCCGTCACGCTTAACTACGGTTTGTATCATTTGATGTATTTTTAATGGATTATCGGTATTTATATACGAGCATTCGACGACACGAGAAAAACGCCTTGTGCTTTCGCATTGCAAATCTACACAGATATTATTTATCGTGCAATATTTATATCAAATATTTTCAACAAAAATTTCATTTTGGAAAACTTTTTGGCTTTCATAAAATTATAAAGCTTTAAAAATTAATATATTACAAAATATTTTGGAAAACTTTACAGCACAAAAAGTTATCAACAGTTGAAATATTGGATTTTTAACCGACAACTCGCCACCAACACATTCAGTCAAACATTTATTCGGTTGTTGTCCCCTTCCAAGACACTCACATGCGGCAAAATCAAATAAGAGCCGGCTCTAAAATTCTTACTATGCTAACGTGAAAATCCCATGATTTTTATCTAAATTTGCAAAAACACTACAACATGCTATATCCTCTTATATATATTTTCACAGGACTGGCAGCCGGCATTGTAATAGCCCTGCTGACAAGCAAGTCCAAGATCGACACATTAAATTCATCACTGCGCTCAATGGAAGCGCGACTTGATGAGGCATCACGACGCGAGCGTCACCTGCAGGACGAGAACCGGCGCCTGTCGCAACTGTCATCGGAACTCAACGCCAAATCGAGCGCCCTTTCAAAAGAGATAGAGATGCTGCGACAACAGAAAGCACATGACGAGGAGGCGCGCACAAAACAATATAACGAACAGTTGCGCCTGATGCAGGAGCAGGTCAAAAGCGCGACACAGGAGATGCTCAACCTGCGCTCAAAAGAGCTGCACGAATCCAACGCCCGACAGATGGACTCCATAATCACCCCGCTGAAGGAGAATATCAAGGAGATGAAAACCGCCATGGACCAGTCACGCGACACCCACACCCGCACAACGGCCTCGCTGCGTCAAGCAATCGAGGACATCATGAAACGCACCGCTTCGATAGGCGACGAAGCCGACAAGCTGGCACGGGCACTGCGTCATGAGAACAAGACTCAAGGCAACTGGGGCGAAATTGTGCTCGGCGAGTTGCTTGAAAGCCAAGGGCTGAAAAAGGGCATCCACTACGATGTCCAGTCGACATTGCGCGACAAAAACGGCAAACCCATACTTAACGAGCGCACCGACAAGCGCATGATTCCCGATGTGGTGCTGCACTACCCCGACGGCAAAGATGCAATAATCGACTCAAAGGCATCGCTGTCGGCATTCATCGACTATAACGCCGCCGAGGACGACAACGAGCGCGCCGCCGCCCTGAAACGGCACACGATAAGCATAAGAAACCATGTTAAGGAGCTTGTGGCGAAGGACTACAAGCGTTACATCGTGCATCCCCGCCAATCACTCGACTATGTAATAATGTTTGTACCAAACGAGTCGGCACTGCAGCTCGCACTATACAACGACCCGTCGCTATGGCGCGACGCCCTGCGCGAAGGAGTGTTCATAACCGGCGAACAGAACCTCACGGCCGCACTGCGCATAATACATCTGGCATGGACCCAGGAGGTACAGGCACAGAGCCAGCGAAAGGTGTTTGAGGAAGCGACAACCATGGTGGAACGCGTGGGCGAATTCTGCAAGGCCCTTGAAGCCGTGGGCGAACGCATCGACAAGGCAAATGAAGCTTACGAATACGCCATGAAGAAACTTCAAGGCCGAATGAGCATACTCGGCCCGGCACGACGCCTTAAAGAGATGGGATTCAAAGATAAAGACAAATTCCCCATTCCCGACCTGCCGGAGATTCCGACCGACACAGACGACAACATAAGTTAATTAACATTACGATTTAGTAACAAAATATACACAAACCTGTCAAAAGCATCATAAACAGCCCTCTTTACAAGCTAATCTTTTCATTTTAGTGCTTTTAATCAACTTTTTGCAGATTAAATGTCACAAAATTTGAAATGCAGATTCAAAAATAATTACTATCTTTGCATCCGAAAAAACAATTAAATCTACAATATGGATAAAGCGCCGGTAAACGTTGACCTGCTGTTTGAAACAAGTTGGGAGGTTTGCAATAAGATTGGAGGCATTTACACAGTGCTCTCTACCAAAGCCAAAACGCTACAAAAGCTCTATAAAGACAAGACAATATTCATAGGCCCGGATGTATGGAATGATGAAAATCCATCACCCTATTTTGTTCCATCACGTACATTATTAAAGGATTGGAAAGCTCAGGCACAGTTTCCCGAGGGAGTCAGTGTGCGAGTTGGCCGTTGGGACATTCCCGGCCGCCCCATTGTCGTGCTGGTAAAATTTGACGGAATGTATGCCGTAAAGGATTCATTCTACGGCCGCATGTGGGACCTTTATAAGGTAGATTCACTTCATGCCTACGGCGATTACGATGAAGCTTGTGCATTTTCCCATGCCGCAGGCATCGTCATCGAAAGCATCTGCCAATTTACAGGCATAGCCGACAAGAAAGTAATAGCTCATTTCGACGAATGGACCACCGGAATGGGACTTCTCTACATAAATGACAAGATGCCCGAAGTTGGCACTATATTCACAACTCATGCCACCTGCATAGGCCGCAGCATCTGCGGCAACGGCAAGCCGCTCTACGACTATCTGCGCGGCTACAACGGCGACCAGATGGCGTCGGAGCTGAACATGCAGTCAAAACATTCACTGGAAAAGGCGGCAGCCCTTCAGGCCGACTGCTTCACAACAGTGAGTGACATAACCGCCATCGAGTGCGAGCAGCTTCTTGAGCGCCGTCCGTTGGTAACACCCAACGGATTTGAGCAAAACTTTGTTCCGACTAAAGGCAAATTCGTTCCGTCGCGCGAAGCCGCACGCAAGACGCTTCTCAACGTAGCGTCATCGCTTCTCGGCTACAAGATGCCCGACGACACATTCATCATCGCCACATCGGGACGCTGCGAATACCACAACAAAGGCATCGACCTCTATCTCGATTCAATAGCACGACTTCGCGAAAACAAGCTTAGCCGCACTGTGCTTGCATTTGTCATGGTGCCCGCATGGGCCAAGGAGGCGCGCCCCGAGCTACAGGCCGCACTCACCGCAAAGCGCAAGAGTCCGATAGGCGATTCAGTGTTGACCCATACGCTCAACAACCCCGACCAAGATCCCATTAACTGCCGCATAAGAGGCATCGGTTTTGCCAACGCCAAGGCCGACAACGTAAAGGTGATATATGTACCTTGCTATCTCAACGGCTCCGACGGAATATTTGACAAGACCTACTATGACCTGCTCATAGGCATGGACGCTACAGTGTTCCCGTCCTACTATGAGCCCTGGGGTTACACTCCGCTCGAAAGCATTGCATTCGGCGTGCCCACTATAACCACAACGCTGTCGGGATTCGGCCAATGGATTCTGTCGACCGAAGACGCCACCTTCAGCGAATGCGGCGTCAACGTAGTGGCCCGCGGCGACTTCAACTACAACGAGGTAGCCGACCGCATAGCCAAGTCGCTTGAATATCTCATCAACTCCAATCCGGCAAGTCTTGCCATGATAAGCTCAAGAGCCATGAACACGGCATCGCTTGCGGCATGGAGCTACTTCATCGAATATTATGTAAAAGCCTTTGAAGTCGCACTCAATGCGGCAGCTCAACGCATAGGCAAATAACAATAATAAATAAGAACTTTAATTTTTCACATAAGAACAATATGAAATTACAAGTAAGCAACACTAATGCACCCGTATGGCGTGACATTATGGTGAAATCAGACCTACCCTCCAAGCTCAAACCGCTTGAAGTAATGTCGCGTAACCTGTGGTGGGTATGGAACAGCGAAGGAAAGTCGCTCTTCCGTGACCTTGACCATGACCTTTGGCGTGCAACAGGCGAAAATCCGGTAATGCTTCTCCAGAAGCTTGGATTTGAGCGCCTACAGGAAATCATCAAGGATGAGGATATGATGTCGCGCATCGAGAAAGTATATGCCGACTTCAAAGCCTATATGAAAGAGCCGATGCGCAAGGATGTTCCCTCGGTAGCATACTTCTCTATGGAGTACGGATTGTGCAACGCACTGAAGATTTACTCGGGAGGTCTTGGCGTACTTGCCGGTGACTACATCAAGGAGGCATCGGACAGCCGCGTCGACATGACTGCGGTAGGTTTCCTCTATCGTTACGGTTATTTCACCCAGACACTTTCAGTAGACGGTCAGCAGATAGCCAACTATGAGGCCCAGAACTTCAACCAGCTCCCCATCGAGCAGGTCGTTGACGAAAACGGTAATCCCGTAATACTTGAGGTACCCTATCCCGGCCGCGTAATCTACTCTCACATCTGGAAGGTGAACGTAGGTCGCATGAACCTCTACCTGATGGATACCGACTTCGACATGAACAGCGAGTTTGACCGTCAGATCACCCACCAGCTCTATGGCGGCGACTGGGAAAACCGCATCAAGCAGGAGTATATGCTCGGTATCGGCGGTATACTCATGCTGAAGAAGCTCGGCATCAAGACCGACCTCTACCACTGCAACGAAGGCCATGCCGCACTGCTTAACCTCCAGCGTCTTGTCGACTATGTTCAGGAGGACAAGCTCGATTTCAACGTTGCCCTTGAAATCGTACGTGCATCAAGCCTCTATACCGTACACACCCCCGTTCCCGCAGGACACGACTACTTCGACGAAGGCCTCTTCGGCAAGTATATGGGTGAATTCCCCGCAAAACTCGGCATCAGCTGGGCCGACCTCATGAACATGGGTCGTGAAAATCCCAACTCGGACGAGCGCTTCTCAATGAGTGTATTCGCACTCAACACCTGCCAGGAAGCAAACGGCGTAAGCTGGCTCCACGGCGAAGTGTCAAAGAAGATGTTTGCCGGTATCTGGAAGGGTTACAGCTGGGAAGAGTCACACGTAGGTTATGTAACCAACGGCGTACACATGCCCACATGGGCCGCTTCGGAATGGAAGGCTCTCTACGAGGAAACATTCGGAAAGGACTTCTTCCAGCATCAGAGCGACACCAAGTTCTGGGAAAAGATATACACTGTATCGGATGAGGACATCTGGAATCTCCGCATGACGATGAAGAACAAATTCATCAACTTCGTTCGTCGTGACTTCCGTGAAAAGTGGCTCAAGAACCAGGGCGATCCCTCGCGCATCATGTCGATTGTCGACAAGATCAATCCTAATGCGCTCATCATCGGTTTTGCCCGTCGATTTGCCACCTACAAGCGCGCTCACCTTCTGTTCTCCGACCTTGACCGTCTGTCGGCCATCGTAAACAATCCCCAGTTCCCCGTTCAGTTCATCTTCTCGGGTAAGGCACACCCCGCCGACGGCGCAGGTCAGGGCCTCATCAAGCGCATCATGGAGATTTCACGCATGCCTCAGTTCCTCGGAAAGATCATCTTCCTTGAAAACTACGACATGATAGTTGCCAAGCGCCTCGTATCGGGCGTCGACATTTGGTTGAACACCCCCACCCGTCCCCTCGAGGCATCGGGTACATCAGGCGAAAAGGCCGAGATGAACGGTGTGCTTAATTTCTCGGTACTTGACGGATGGTGGTATGAGGGTTACAAGTTCTGCAAGCAGGCAGGATGGGCTCTCACCGAAAAGCGTACATTCACCGACCAGTCACAGCAGGACAAGCTTGATGCAGCAACAATCTACTCTATGCTTGAGAACGAAATCGTTCCCCTTTACTTCGCAAAGAACTCCAAGGGATATTCACCCGAGTGGATTCAGTACATCAAGAACTCAATAGCCAAGATAGCTCCCCACTTCACAATGAAGCGCATGATCGACGACTACATCGATCGCTTCTACGACAAGGAGGCCAAGCGTTCAAAGAAGCTTGTAGCCCACGACTATGCAGTAGCAAAGGAAATCGTAGAGTGGAAAGAGAAGGTAGCTGCAGCTTGGGACGGTGTATCGGTAGTATCAATCAACGAAACAATCGACCACAACTCACCCAAGACAGGAGAGGCTTACTCTACTGAAATCAAGCTCGACACCAACGGCCTTGGCACAAGCCTCGCCATCGAGCAGGTTATCTACAAGGTAGAGGACGGCATTGAGAAGATGGTAGGCACCGAGCCGTTCAAGGTTGTAGGACACGACGGAAACATCGTGACTTATGAGCTCAAAAACAAGCTTCGTGAAGCCGGAGTGTTCCGCTATGCATTCCGCATCTACCCCACCAACGTGCTTCTGCCTCATCGTCAGGACTTCGCTTACGTGCGCTGGATCTAATCCTCCGGCCACATCTACAATAAAAAAACTGTACCGAAAATTCGGTACAGTTTTTTTATGTCCAAACATTTATTAGTATATTTGCTTGTTACACCATTTAAATGAAGAAATTTATACTATCGGTCATTATTGCGTTGTCATGGAACATATCGATGGCAATTACTCCGACACGATATTTCATAGGCAAGACCGAAGTCCCCGAAAGTTTATGGGAATCAACTCCTGACAGTTTAAAATATAGCATCCTAAAAATAGAATATGACAGCGTGACCGTCATAGAGGCAGACCTTCCGATGACTCATTATCTCGATTCGATAAATGGTGATTACATCATAAAGAAACGATCGGAAGAGGAAATAAGCGCAATAGAAAAAGCGTTAGGAATATCATTTAAAAATTACACGACAAATGTAACAGTCGTTTCAATAAATGATAAAGCTCCACAAATCAATCTTGTAAAATACTCCGACAACTCAAGCGTCACCGAATTTATAGTTCCCGGGAATTGCTATCTATTTTCATTCTGGGCAACTTGGTGCGGCAATTGCCTAATAGAGCTTAAGGAAGAGTTTATACCGTCAATAGCCAATGAGTTTAAGGATGTCCCAACATTCAAGTTCGTCCCTATATGTATTGACTCAACAGCTTCGGAATTGGAAAAATTCTTTAAAAGCGCACATGGCCGCAAATGGGATTATTTATCACAAACAACATATCTAGACACAGATCGATTGGCAAATAGTAAATATGCCAAAAGCGGAATAATGCCGTTGAATGTAGTAGTTGGCAAAGACGGCGTTATTAAATACATTCATAGCGGCAAGATTACAACTGAAGAAGAGTTGTCAGAATTACGCAATGCAATTATTGACGGGCTATAAATCGCCGTTAACTCATTATCCATAAACGTTTAAAAGATGGTCAGAATGCTTCGCCGATTGCAAAAACGAGGCCTGATGTGTGCTTGCCAAAGCCATAGTCGATGCGTGCGTTGACATTGTGCTTGAACTCAAATCGCAGTCCTACACCGTAATTATGCAGCCATTCAGGACGGATGTCTTTATCCTTGAACTCCTGGAACGATGAAAACACCGTGGCCCCACCACCCCATATTGTTATGCCTATACGTTTCCACAGATTCTGCCGATACTCTATCTGAGCCGCAATCTGGTTGTTGTCGATGTAGGAACCCATATAGTAACCGCGCATTCTTATGCCGTCGGAAGCCACCATTTCACGCATAGTCCACGGCGAATTCGAGCTATTTAGCTTCATATACCAGTCACCGGCAAGCAGTGCGCCTTTCCACAGCCCCACATAGCCGTTGATAATAACGGTGTGGCTATAGAATGTTGTAGGAGCATTTCCCATCCACACAGGATAAATCATAGGCTTATAGGCAATGTGCAATCCTCGCGTGGGAGTAATCAGATTGTCACGCGAATCATATTCAAACGACAGCCCCACTCCGGTGACATAGAATTGCGGACGCTCGCCGAGCAGATACTCGGGATTGGCCATGTTGCGCGCGTCGGTATAATCGGCATGCACCTCTATGCCAAAGTAAAAATTACGCATCATGCGATAGACATACTCGGCCTTGAGGTCAATCTGTCGTCGGTCATACTTGGATTTGGAATTCTTGGCGGTTTCTTCCGATGTTATTCCCCAAAAGTCGAGTGCCTTGCGATACAGTTCAAGCTTATAGGAGAGACGTGACCGTTGGTCGGCAAACAGATTATTTCCTTTAAGGGTGAGCACATAAAAACCGTTGAGCGACGCATTGATCGAGAGGAAAACATCGGACGGAGGCATCACCGAGTCCAATCGGTTCACACGATACAATCCCGTGGCGGCTCCGCCTATACCGAATCCCGCTTCACGTGTATAGGATGGTGTGACGGCAAATGAGAGGTCGAGTTTTCGCTCATGTGTGCGGTCGACATTTCCGCGCATAAGGCTGTTAAGATATTCCTTAGCCCAGCCCGGCGCCCAGTTCAATATGCTTAGCGAATCGGCATAGGCCGTCCTTTCATTTCCAGGTATGGAGTCAGCTACGACATCAGCTGAAGCAGCATTGAGCCACAACATACTTGCAGACAAAAGCAAAAGAATAGAAAGTCGCTTCATACACTGAAAATATACTACAAATATACGTAAGATTCACCGATAAAAAAACCGCGGCAAAATCTTTTGTCGCGGTTATATACCAAAAGGAAAGTTTTTGCTACTTTTTAGGCACCGGAGGCATCGTGGGAGGCAGAGGCTTATTGTCATTTTCGCCACTGTCCGATGCTTGGTCGGCATTGTCGGCATCGGGCTGTTTATCCGGCTCAACAGCTGCCGGCTCGTCATGCTTGACATCCTCCGGCTCCGCTTTATCGCCCTCGGCTATTTGTCGCGAAGCGAATATCTCATCGGTGCGTGACACCCAGGGACGCTTGCCGAATATATGCTCTACATCCTCGGTGTATATCACCTCTCGGGTTATTAGTACATTGGCCAATTCGGCATGTCCCGAAGCGTGCTGACGCAGAATCTCCTTGGCTCTCTCATACTGCTCGTTTATGATGCGTGACACTTCGGCGTCAATGTTCTTTGCCCGCTCCTCGCTATAAGGCTTGGAGAATCCGTAGTCCTGACCCGATGAATCGTAGTAGCAGAGATTGGGAAGCTTGTCACTCATTCCGTAATATGCCACCATTGCATAGGCGAGCTTGGTTACTCGTTCAAGGTCGTTGGCTGCTCCGGTGGAGATGCGTCCGAGGAAAAGTTCTTCAGCAGCACGACCGCCAAGGGTAGAACACATCTCATCGAGAAGTGCTTCCGAAGGTGTAATCTGACGCTCTTCAGGAAGATACCAGGCAGCTCCGAGAGCCTTGCCGCGAGGCACTATTGTCACCTTTATAAGCGGACTTGCGTAACGCAGATGCCACGATATAGTCGCATGACCTGCTTCATGTATGGCAATAGCATGCTTCTCTTCATCGGTCGTAATCTTGGAACGCTTCTCAAGCCCCCCGATTATACGGTCGACAGCATCATTGAAATCCTGCTTCTGCACACAGTGCTTGTTGTGACGGGCGGCAATAAGGGCGGCCTCGTTACATACATTGGCTATGTCGGCACCCGAAAATCCCGGAGTCTGGCGAGCAAGCAGCTCGACATCGAGCGAGTCGTCGGTCTTGATTTTACGCAAATGGACATTAAATATGGCCACTCGGTCGTTCAAGTCGGGCAGATCAACATAAATCTGTCGGTCAAATCGGCCGGCACGCATCAACGCCTTGTCGAGAATGTCGGCACGGTTGGTGGCGGCAAGTATTATGACACCGCTGTTGGAACCGAATCCGTCCATCTCGGTGAGCAACTGGTTAAGCGTATTTTCACGCTCGTCATTTGCACCCATGTTAGGATTGCGGCCACGGGCACGACCCACGGCATCGATTTCATCGATAAACACTATACAAGGAGCTTTCTCCTTGGCCTGACGGAAGAGGTCACGCACACGCGAAGCACCCACGCCGACAAACATCTCCACGAAGTCGGAACCCGACATTGAGAAGAACGGCACATTGGCCTCTCCGGCCACAGCCTTAGCAAGAAGGGTCTTACCGGTTCCGGGAGGGCCTACAAGCAACGCGCCTTTGGGAATTTTTCCTCCCAGATCGGTGTAACGCTGAGGATTCTTAAGGAACTCGACAATCTCCTCCACTTCGGTCTTTGCCTCCGACAATCCGGCGACATCCTTGAATGTCACCTGAATAGGCCCGTCTTTGTCAAATATCTGTGCTTTTGACTTGCCTACGCTGAACACACCGCCGCTTCCGCCGTCCTTGCCCGACATACGCTTCATGATGAAGAACCAGAAGACAATAAGCAGCAATATGGGGCCGAATGACCATATCAGCGATGTGAAATCGCTGCTCTTCTCAAACTTTACATCGCCTGAGAACACGCCCTCCTCCTGCCACTGCTCAATCTTGTCCTGAAGCTTGTCGGCACTCGGAATCGAAGTTACGATCTTGGCCTCCTGACCGGAGCCCGTAGTGTACTGCGACTTATGGAATATCTTTGATGCAAGCGAATCGGTGAGAAACGCCTCAGCTTCATTTTTATTGGAGTATACCACGATTTTGTCAACGCCACCTTCGGTGACATACTTTTCAAAGTCGGAATAGCTTACATCCTTGGTGATTGAATTGTCGTCAAGGTATAGCATCCCGACAAGAAAGAGCCCGACAAAGGCATACATCCAGTACATGCTGAACTTTATCGTCTTCTTTTTATTGTTATTGGGTTCCATGCGGAAGTCTTGATGTTTGTGATGTTCTAATTATTAATCAGGGGTATCAGTCCAGATCGGGGACTTCGGTAATTGCGGCGTCGCTCCACAGCTCCTCAAGGTTGTAGTGCTCACGTACATCGGGAAGAAATACATGAACAAATACATCGCCGTAGTCGATTACGATCCACTGCGCATTCTGATAGCCATCGTAGTTATAGGGCTTTATGCCTTCTTGTTCTTGCAAATATTCGCGCACGCTGTCGGCTATTGATGCGACCTGCATAGTTGATGAACCTTGACAGATTATGAATTTATTGGTAGAGGCTCCGTCTATTTCGCTCATATCCACAATAGTTATCTTCTTACCTTTTCGGTTTCTGATTCCCTCGATTACAAGTGGTACGATATCAATTTGTTTCGTCATACTTTAAGTTAAATGCATCTACAAAGATAGTGTAAAATTTTCAAAATTCCTTATGTTAACAAATTTACAACAATTTATAACATTAAATGGGTCATATAAATGTGTCATTTATTCATATCTGATGGATTGCGAGGGCGATATGGTCGACACCATGTGGCTTGGGGCCAGTACCATAAGCCATGAAACCACAAATACACCCACATTCAGCGCGAGTATATACCACCAGTTTATTTCAACAGGCACATAATTGAGGTAGTAGGCACCGGGATCGAGGGGGAGCAGATGATAGTGCCGCTGCAACAGCAGGAAAGTTATGCCCACCGCATTTCCGGCAAGCATTCCCCACAGCACGAGCCGCTGCACGAGATAGATGAATATGCGCCTGACTTCGCCGTTGGTAGCACCGAGGGCTTTCAGGATTCCTATCATGTTGACCCGTTCAAGAATTATTATGAACAGGCTTGATATCAACGTGAAGCCCGACACTAGAGTCATCAGCACGAGTATCACAACCACATTGGTGTCGAGCAGCTCCAACCAGTTGAAATACATCATTCCGGTGTTATGCACGCTGTTTATACGGTACATTCCGTCGAGCAATCCATTGTAGGAGGCGCGCATCATTGCATCCTGCAGCAAAAGCGCATCATCGTCAATCTTATTCTCATCGTTGACACGCAGCTCGATTCGGCTTCCGGCCGATGCATCGGCCGAGTTCAATCCTTGAGTCAAAGGCAATGAGCCGAACACATAGAGCTTGTCGTAATCGCTGAAATGCGTGTCATATATTCCGGCTATGTCAAGTCGTCGCGCACGCACGGCGTTGCTGGTGAAAAAATAGGCGTTTATGCGGTCGTCGACTCCAAGATTCAGCGCATCGGCCATGCTGCGTGATATGACTACACGATTTTTATCGGAATCGTCACCGTAATCGGGAACACACCCTTCAACGAGATTGCTCTTGACAAAATCCCACGCGGCTCCCGGTTGCATACCCTTCACGACAACGCCCTGATAATCGGTATCGGTCTTAAGTATGCCCGGTTGTTCAAGCACAAGAGCCGCCGAGGCAAAAGCCTTGGTGTCGTCTATCACTTCACGAAGTTCGGGCGTAAAAGAAAGCAGTCCGGACTGGCTTTCATATTCGTCGGCCAATCCGGGCAATATCATGACATGGGCGTCAAAGCCCATGACCTTGCTGCGTATTTCGTTCTTAAATCCGAGCACGACACACATCGCCGTCATCATGATGACAAGCGACAACGCGATGCCGGCAATAGCGATGACGATACTCGGCGATACTCCCGACGAGCCGTCGTCCTTGAAGCGCAAGCGCCGTGCTATCAGAAGCTCATAACTCATATAGTGCGTCCGGGGTAAGCCTTAAGGGCCTCTTCAAGCACCTTTATGGCCTTGGCAAGCTCTTCCTTGCAGAGCACGTAGGCCATGCGGACTTCATTGCGACCCATGCCTTCAGTTGTATAGAAGCCCGAGGCCGGAGCCATGAACACCGTCTGTCCTTCGTAATCGAAACTTTCAAGACACCATTCACAGAATTTGTCGGCGTCATCAACCGGAAGCTTGACCACCGTATAGAATGCGCCCATGGGGATGGGAGTGTAGCAGCCGGGAATCTTGTTCAACTGGTCGATGAGGAATTTACGCCTTTCAACATACTCGTTGTAGGTGGCGAGCATATAGGACTTGGGGGTATCGATTGACGCTTCGGCGACGATCTGTCCCAACAACGGAGGACTGAGGCGAGCCTGGCAGAACTTCATCACATTCTTCTTCAGCTCCTTGTGCTTGGTAATCAGCGCACCTATGCGTATTCCACATTCGTTATATCGCTTCGACACCGAATCAATGAGCACTACCTGCTCCTCAATGTCGGGCAGATGGAATGCCGAGATATAAGGAGCTCCCGTGTAGCAGAACTCGCGATACACCTCATCGGAGAACAGGAACAAGTCGTGTTTCTTGACCAGATCCCTTATCTGAAGCATCTCTTTCATCGTATAGAGATAGCCGGTGGGGTTGTTGGGATTGCATATAAGTATGCCCTTGGTCTTGGGAGTTATCAGCTCCTCAAACTTTTCAACAGGAGGCAATGCAAATCCTTCGTCGATGCTAGACGGCACAGTGACAATCTTCGCGCCGGCTGAAATTGCAAACGCCATGTAGTTGGCATAGGCAGGTTCCGGAACGATTATCTCGTCGCCCGGGTCAAGACAGGCCATAAAGGCAAAAAGCACAGCCTCGGAACCGCCTGTAGTGACGATTATGTCGTCGACTTCAACATCAATGTTGTAGGTTCCGTAATATTGCTTCAGCTTTTCACGCAACGACAATAATCCGTCGGAAGGGCTGTATTCGAGAACTTTTCGGTCAATATGCTTAAGAGCCTCAAGACCCTCCTCGGGGGTGGGTACATCGGGCTGTCCTATATTCAAATGATAAACTTTAACACCGCGATTCTTTGCAGCATTAGCGAGGGGCACAAGACGCCTGATAGGCGATGCCGGCATAATGGTTCCTCGTTGTGAAACTTGTGGCATAACAGATAATCTTTTTTACTTCACAAAAGTACAAAAAATATTTTTACATTTATTCATACGAGGCATAAAACAACACGGGGCCGCATTAAATGCGGCCCCGTGTTGTTTAGGTGGCTACAGTATTATTTGCGAGCGATAGTGTCGCTTACTGTAAGATGAGCACGACCCTTTGCACGACGACGAGCGAGAACCTTGCGGCCATCGGGTGTAGACATACGTTCACGGAATCCGTGCTTGTTAACTCTTTTTCTGTTAGAGGGTTGAAACGTTCTTTTCATCGTTTTATAATTGTTTTATTTGTTATCAAGATGCATAAAGCGAGTGCAAAATTACATAAAACATTTGATTATTGCAACTTCATCACACATTTTTTCTTGCAACTGCAAAAAATCAACCTTTTGACTTGACTCCTTTTGCGCCTTTAACGCCGCCTCCAAGACTGAAAATGTTCTGGTCGTAGCTTACCGTCTTCATGCCTTGTTCACGCTTGCGCTTCAAAGCAAGCTGTACAAGACGATCCATCAGCTTGTCAAACGGAATTCCCGTAGCCTCCCACAGGTAGAATGACAGCGAACCGGGAATTGTGTTTATCTCGTTGACATATATCTCCTTTGTGTCATCGTCGACAATAACGTCAACTCGGCTCACACCGTGACATGACAACACGCGGAATGTTTCACCGGCAAGGAAGCGTATGCGGTCGCTCATCTCCACCGGCAAGTCGGCCGGGATTCGCTTCTGTGAAGCCTGCATTCCCTTTGCGCTCTTTGTCCCGCCCATGTATTTGTCCTCATACGAGAGAATCTCACCGCTCTTGATGGGCTCCTCGCACACCGATGTCTGATAATCGTCACAGTCGCCAAGGACCGAGCAATTGATCTCCTTAAGGTTGTCGACCATGTGCTCTACGATTATGCGGGTCGAGTATTTTTCAGCTACATCAACCTTCTCGATCAGCTCCTCACGGTTGGCCACGCGGCTTATACCCACGCTCGATCCGAGATTGGCGGGTTTCACAATCACAGGGTATCCGAGTTTGTCCTCAATCTTCTTTATGAGTTCATCGCGGCGGGCAAACCACTCCTTGTCGGTAAACCACACGTAATCGACTACAGGAATGTCGCATGCCTGCATAATCATCTTCATGGTTATCTTGTCCATGCCGTTGGCGCTTGACAACGTGTCACAGCCGGCAAAGGGAATACCTATCGACTCAAGCACCCCCTCAAATATACCGTCCTCGCCATTGGAGCCGTGGAGAACCGGGATTACCACATCAAGCTTGGTAACAATAGGCGAGCCAAACATCTTGCGATTTCTCTTATACAGATTATAGTCGCCATACACAGGCTCCATGTAGACGGGCTCACACTGTTTCAACAAAGCGGGTACATCGCGATAATTGGCGACATCGAAAAGAGCGTCACCAGTGTACCATTGACCCTGCTTGGTTATATATATGGGCGTAACATCATATTTGTCACGATTGATTGCATGCATTGCCTGCGAAGCCGATATCACCGATATCTCATGTTCGGTAGAGCGTCCGCCAAAGAATACTCCTATGTTTGTTTTCATCTTATATTTTATGTTTTATTACGTTTGTTCTATTATTTGAATGTGTCGGGAAGATCGTTTTCATACAGCACCGTGTCGCCCGGTTTTACAATCGAGCCGAGCACAATCTGCGCTTCTTTGAATGAATCCACCACTTTAACCTTCTCTTCGGGCATATCGGCCGACTTTAATCCCTCAAGAATAGCGTCACGGTTGTACTCGCCAACAATTATGGCAACATCGGTCGAGGCCGCGATGTGTCGTCCGAGTTCGGCGTTATACTCATGTTGCTTGTCGCCGAGCTCTATCATGCCGGGAGTTATCACTATACGCTTGCCCTTTGTCATTCCGGCAAGCACATCAAGTGCCATTTTTGAGCCTGTGGGATTGGAATTGAACGCATCGTCAATGATTGTAATTCCACCGGGGGTGCGCTTAAGGTTAAGTCGATGCTCAACCTGCTCGATTTTGGATATGGCATACTGTATCTTATCAACAGGAACCTTTAGATAGAGAGCCACAATGACGGCACCCATTAGGTTGGATATGTTGCACTCCCCTACCAGGCGGGTATGGAATGAAAATTCCCCTTCAGGGCCCTGCATCGAGAAGCTTGTGCCGGTTTCGTCGTACACCACCGAAGTCACACGGTAATCGGCATTATCGACTGCCCTCACTGCATATCGGAGCGCCTTTACATTGTCGACTTTACGCGATGCAGCAAAGGGGAAATCATCGTTTATTACCGCAAGGCCGTTTTCGGGCAACGAGTCGACAAGCTCAAACTTGGTTCGCTGCACATTCTCTATGGTCTTGAACGATTCGAGATGTTGCTCGCCTACAGCCGTCACAATACCTATCGACGGATGCACGAGGTCGCATATCTCCTTTATGTCACCTATGTTTTTGGCACCCATCTCACAGATAAATATTTCATTGTAAGGCTTCATCATCTCACGCACTGTGCGTATCACGCCCATAGTCGTGTTATAGCTTCCGGGAGTCATCAACACATCGTACTTCTCACTGAGTATTCGGTTGAGATAGTGCTTGGTGCTCGTCTTTCCATAACTTCCGGTCACGCCTATCACAGTCAGGTCGGGCATCGATCTCAGAATCGAAGCCGCCTCATTGTAATACTTCCTGTTAATCGACGCCTCAACAGGCTTGAGCAATATTCCCGACAGCATAATGATTACATGCGACATCGCGAATATGACCAGGAGAGCTACATCGACTACATACCAGCTCTTCCATATAAACCATGCGGCAACACAGATGCCTACCGACAGTAACGATGCGACAGCAAAGATGCGCTTGACGCGGTTGGTCCACACGAGAGGCTTCTTATAACGCGCCACTATCAGCTTGCCTACATTGATGCACAGCGGAATCAGCGCAACACAGCAACAGAACATATACGATAGCTGCGGAACAAGCATCACCATTATGGCTATATAGGTCAGCAACCTCACAAGCGAAGTTGTGTCGCCGCTTGTCGACAGCCAGCGCATGTAACGCTCGTTACGGTAGCTGTTTTGCTGATACATCATGAGGTCACGCTTAAACTCGTAGAAAAGATTGACCACGCCTGCGACTAACAACGTAATCACGAATATAATGCTGAAATCTATCATAATACAATCATGAATTTAGGAAACTGCGCAACACCGCAGCAAATTGATAAGGATTGTCAAGGAAACTGTAATGTCCGCATCCGGGAAACGACACAAGCCCGGCATTGGGGATGTGCTTCTCCATGTACTTGGCGTCGGAAAGCGGAGTTGCCGTGTCATTTTCGCCCCACACAAGCAGTGTTTCAGCCTTGATCGACGGCATCACGCTCTTGAGGTCTTCGTTCACGACCTTGCTGAGTATGGCGCGCATCATCGGTGAAGCCTGAGCATAGTCGCTTGAACCCACCTTGCTGCGATAGGCATCAAGCTTCTTCTCAGCCTTTTCACGGCCGAGCGACATATAGAGCAACCTCTTCCACGCTTTATAGGAATATACTTTAACGTAATATTTCATCGAACGGCGGGGCTTTATACCGGCGGCATCGACAAGAATGAGCTTGTCGACATCGCCATGACGCGATGAATAGAGAATCCCCACTCGACCGCCAAACGAATGTCCGAGAAGCGACGGGCGTTCAATGCCCTCGCGTTTTATAATCTCCTCCAGAATCCGGGTGTAACGTTCAATGCCCCACACCTCACCGGGCTCCTGCGACTTGCCATGACCGGGAAAGTCGATATTATATACTTTGTGGCTTTCAAGCGCAACCTTCTCGACCGATGCGAGTGTAGTCGTGTTGCATCCCCAGCCATGCATGAGGATGAGCGGCTTCCCTTCGCCTTCTACCGTGTAGTGTACTTTCACGCCATCAATTTCGGCATACTTTTCCATATTGACTGCAAAGGTAGCATTTGGCATCGTGAATAAAAAACTTTTAATGTCCAAAACATTTCATATAATTGAAAATATCTTAATTCTAACATCAAATGACGCTCAACCTCCACCCAACATCAACAGCCTTCATTGAAAATAGCGGTAAAATTCATAACTTTGCATAAATTATACGTATAGTACAGTGATATATCCCGATTCATTTGAGAACAAAATAGGATTCAACACAGTGCGCGGGCTGTTGAAGGAAAAATGTCTTTCGACTCTCGGCACTGCTTTCTGTGACGACATGTGCTTTTCGGCCGATTTCGATGTCGTGAAACACAAGCTCAACTCAACATCCGAGATGGTTGAAATCATCGATTCAGGCGATGATTTTCCGCTGTCGGGGCTGCATGATGTGAGCCGTCACATAGCATCGATACGCATTCCCGGAACATTCATATCGGCTCCCGACCTGCTGCAAGTGCGCCAATCGCTTGGCACGGTGGCCGAATTATCGCGATTTTTCAGCAGCAAACGCGAAGAGAACGGATCACAATATCCACATCTCGACTCGGTAGCCTCACGCCTTGAACCGTTTCCCGAAATAATATCGCTCATCGACCGCGTCATTGACCGATTCGGAAATGTCAAGGACAATGCGTCGGCCGAACTGCGTGACATTCGCTCGCAGCTCTCCTCGACATCGGGAGCGATAAACTCGATGATGCGCAAAGTGATTGCCCGTGCCGTGCAGTCGGGTTACATCGAGGCCGACACCACTCCGTCGATGCGTGACGGACGACTGGTAATACCCGTTGCCCCGATGAACAAGCGTCGCATCAACGGAATTGTGCATGACGAGTCGGCTTCAGGCAAGACGATATACATTGAACCGGCTGAAATTGTGGAGGCCAACAACCGCATACGCGAGCTGCAGATGGAGGAGCGTCGCGAGATAACGCGCATACTCATGTCAATTGCCGACGACCTGCGTCCTCACGCCGACGACATATTGTCGAGCCTGACAATCGTAGGCGAAATCGACTTCATCCACGCCAAGGCACTATTCGCCCGCGAGATAGGAGCCAATCTTCCCGTATTGGAGAAAGAGCCCGAAATCGAATGGTATCACGCCACTCACCCGGTGCTGCTACTGTCGCTACGCCGTCAGGGCAAAGAGATAGTTCCGCTCGACATAACGCTCTCGGGCACTAATCGCATACTGATTATCTCAGGTCCCAATGCCGGAGGCAAGTCGGTGTGTCTTAAGACCGTAGGAATAGTGCAGTACATGGCGCAATGCGGAATGCTACCGCCACTGTATGAAAACTCCCACGTAGGCATATTCGATGACATATTTGTCGACATAGGCGACGACCAGTCAATCGAGGACGACCTCAGTACCTACAGCTCCCACCTGCGCAACATGAAGTATTTCCTTGCCAAAGGCAAGCAAAGCACCCTCATCCTAATCGATGAGTTCGGAGCAGGCACCGAGCCTCAGATAGGCGGAGCCATAGCACAGGCTATACTGAAGCAATTCAACGACAAGCACATTCGCGGCGTGATAACCACACACTTCCAGAATCTGAAGCATTTCGCCGAGGACACCGACGGACTCATAAACGGATCGATGCTCTACGACCGTCACCTGATGCAACCTATGTTCAAGCTGTCGATAGGCAATCCCGGAAGTTCATTTGCGGTGGAGATAGCACGCAAGATAGGTCTGCCTGAGGTAATCATAACCGATGCCGAACAGATAGTGGGAAGCGACTACATCAATATGGACAAATATCTGCTTGACATAGCGCGTGACAAGCGATATTGGGAGAACAAGCGAATGTCGATACGACAAAAGGAGAAAAAAATCGACGAGCGATTGGCTCAATATGAGGAGGACGCGACACAACTGCGTGAAAAGCGCCGTGAGATAATCAATGAAGCAAAGGAGGAAGCACGACGCATACTTGAAGGCAGTAACGCTTCAATCGAGCGGACAATCCATGACATAAAGCGCGCGCAAGCCGACAAAGAGAAGACCCTTGAAGCGCGAAAGAAACTCCAGGAAGCCATAGAGCATCTGCTTGACGATAACGGCAACGAACATCCTCTGCTGAAAAAAGCGCCGAAGAGCAAAAAGGAGAAGGTCAAGGCCAGCCGCAATTCCGATGACCGTCCCATAGCCGTGGGCGACAACGTGAAGCTCGACGGACAAGGAACCGTGGGAGAAGTGCTTGAAATCGAAGGTAAAAACGCCACTGTAGCATTCGGTGCGATAAAGACACGAGTGAAGACCGACCGACTGAAACGCACCCTTGCTCAGGCTCAATCGGGAGCCAAGGCCAACGCCTCGATTGTAAGCGGAGCGACATCCGACAGCCAACGTGCGCGTCAGCTCAACTTCAAGCAGGAGATTGATGTGAGAGGAATGCGTGTCGACGAGGCCGTTCAGGCACTCACCTACTACATTGATGACGCTATACGCTTCAACGCCGGAAAAGTGAGGATACTGCACGGCACAGGCACAGGCGCGCTGCGTCAATATCTGCGACAATATCTCGACACAGTACCGGGCGTTAAATCCTATTACGACGAACATGTACAATTCGGAGGCGCGGGCATAACCATTGTCGACCTCGAATAACCGACATATTCGATTATTTTCATTAAATTTGTAATTTAGCAATCTCTCAATCAAAGTCGACAATGAATTTCAGGCTCGAATCACAATATTCCCCCACCGGCGATCAGCCCCAAGCCATAAAGGAGCTTGTCGACGGATTAAAAGCCGACACCAAGGCGCAGACGCTTTTAGGCGTTACCGGTTCGGGAAAGACCTTCACGATGGCCAATGTCATCGCACAAATCAACAAACCTACGCTGATATTAAGCCACAACAAGACCCTTGCTGCTCAGCTATACGGTGAGTTCAAACAATTTTTCCCCGACAATGCCGTGGAGTACTTCGTGAGCTACTACGACTACTACCAGCCCGAGGCCTACATACCCACAACCGACAAGTACATCGAGAAGGACTTGATGATAAACGACGAAATCGACAAGCTGCGACTTGCCACCATTTCGGCGTTGCTGTCGGGGCGAAGTGATGTGATAGTGGTTTCATCGGTGTCGTGCCTCTACGGTATCGGCAATCCCGAGGACTTCCACAGCAGCGTCGTAAGCATAAAGGTAGGCGACAAGATTGCACGTAACGTGTTTCTGCGCAAACTTGTCGACGCTCTTTACAGCCGTAACGAAATCGACCTGCAACGCGGCAACTTCAGGGTGAAAGGCGACACTGTAGACATTCGCCTCGCTTACGAGGAGATAACGTTGCGCGTCATATTCTGGGGTGACGAAATCGAATCAATCAGCACGATACATCCCGAGGACGGAGTGTCGCTCGGTACGCATGACCGGTTCAACATCTATCCGGCCAATATCTTCGTGACATCACGAGAGCGCGTGGGACAGGCCATAGCACAGATGGAGCTTGACCTCGGAGAGCAAGTAAACTATTTCAAGCGTGAGGCCAAGGAGCTTGAGGCAAGCCGACTCTACGAGCGCACGACCTACGACATAGAGATGATACGCGAAATAGGCCACTGCTCGGGTATCGAAAACTACAGCCGCTATTTCGACGGCAGAAAACCCGGTATGCGCCCGTTCTGCCTTCTCGACTACTTCCCGAGGGACTTCCTCACCATTATCGACGAGAGCCATGTCACAATACCTCAGATAAGGGCCATGTACGGCGGTGATGTGTCACGTAAAATGAATCTTGTAGAGTATGGCTTCCGACTTCCGTCGGCTCTCGACAACCGTCCTCTGAAATTCAACGAATTTGAAGAGCTTACCGACAAGACAATATATGTCAGCGCAACACCGGCCGACTATGAACTTGAAAAGAGCGAAGGAGTCATCGTGGAGCAGATAATACGCCCCACCGGACTTCTCGACCCGCTGATAAGCGTGCGTCCGTCACTTAATCAGATCGACGACCTGCTCGAAGAGATACAATTGCGCATTGAGCGTAACGAGCGCGTGCTTGTCACCACGCTCACAAAGCGAATGGCCGAAGAGCTGAACGAATACATGCTCAAACTCAGAATGAAGGCGGCCTATATCCATAGCGATGTCGACACACTCGACCGCATAAGGATTCTCGACGACCTGCGAGCCGGAAACTACGATGTGCTCATAGGTGTAAACCTGCTTCGCGAGGGACTCGACCTGCCGGAGGTTTCGCTGGTAGCGATTCTCGACGCCGACAAGGAGGGATTCCTGCGCAGCCACCGCTCGCTCACTCAGACTGTGGGTCGTGCCGCACGTAACCTGAACGGAACCGTGATAATGTATGCCGACAAGATAACCGACTCCATGCGTCAGACAATCGAAGAAACCGAACGCCGACGCGCACTGCAGCTCGCCTACAACGAGGAGCACGGAATAACACCGCAGGCAATCGTCAAGGCCCGTCAGGCTATAATCGGCATAGACGAAATCGACGACAACGGCTCGACACCGCATCGTCAATCCTCGTCGGATGCGCCCAAGAAGCGTCATCAGGCCGAAAGCGTTCCCTATCTGCAGGAGTACACCAATACCGTCAACATCGCGGCCGACCCGATCATACCTTATATGAACAAGGAGGAGATGCAACGCGCCATCACCCGACTGCGCAGCGAAATGGTAGAGGCTGCAAAGCGAATGGAGTTCATGGAAGCAGCCCGAATGCGTGACGAGTTAATGAAAATGGAGGAACAACTTAAATCCATGGATTAATGAACGACTCAGTTTACCGAAACTCATCGGAATGGCTTCCGACTTCGGCCAAAGAGGTGGAGGCTCTCGGATGGGACTACATAGATGTAATAATTTTCTCGGGTGACGCTTACGTTGACCATCCGTCATTCGGAGCCGCTGTAATAGGCCGCACGCTCCAGGCCCACGGCCTAAGAGTGGCGATAGTACCGCAGCCCAACTGGCGCGACGACCTGCGTGACTTCAAGAAGTTGGGCCGTCCACGGCTTTTCTTCGGAGTGTCGGCAGGCGCGATGGACTCGATGGTAAACCACTACACCGCCGCACGACGCAAGAGAAGCGACGACGCTTACACGCCCGACGGCCGTGCCGGAATGCGCCCCGACTATCCGACCATCGTATATTCACAGATATTAAAGCAGCTCTATCCCGCTGTCCCCGTGATAGCGGGAGGCATCGAAGCGTCACTTCGCCGTGTGTCACACTACGATTACTGGCAGGACAGGCTGCGCCCTTCGATACTTGTCGACGCACCTGTGGACATGATTGTATATGGAATGGGTGAAATACCCGTGACGCAAATCGCCGACCGTCTTGCAGCCGGCGAATCATTGTCGTCGCTCACCGACATTCCGCAAACAGCCCTACTGCTTCCCGCCGATGTCACGCCGGCTCCCGACAACGGCAACATCATACTTGCCTCATTTGAAACCTGCCTGCGTGACAAGCGCAGTCAGGCTACCAATTTCAAGCATGTGGAACAACAGTCCAACCGAATGCACGGCGCCACCATCTGGCAACCTCACGGCAACAAAACGGTAAAGATAAACCCCATGCTTCCTCCAATGAGCACCAAGGAGATTGATGCGTCATTCGACCTGCCATACACAAGATTGCCGCATCCGCGTTACCGCAACAAGACAATTCCGGCATGGGAGATGATAAAGCATTCGGTAAACCTGCATAGAGGATGCTTCGGCGGATGCGCGTTCTGCACCATATCGGCCCATCAAGGCAAATTCATTGCGTCACGAAGCAAGGAGTCGATTCTGCGCGAAGTAAAGCAGGTGACGCGAATGGTCGACTTCAAAGGCTACATAAGCGACCTCGGAGGCCCGTCGGCCAATATGTACCGCATGGGGGGCCGTGACCTGTCAGTGTGTGAAAAGTGCATGCGCCCGTCATGTCTGCATCCCAAACCGTGCCCCAACCTCAACAACGACCATGCCCCTCTGCTTGACATATACAAAGCCGTGGATTCCCTGCCCGAAGTAAAGAAATCATTCATCGGCAGCGGAGTGCGTTACGACCTGTCAATGCACGAATCGGGCAATGAGCAGATCGACCGCACCAACCGCCGCTACAATGAGGAGCTGATAACCCGTCATGTGTCGGGACGACTCAAAGTTGCGCCCGAGCACACGATAGACCACGTGCTCGACATCATGCGCAAGCCTTCGTTCAAGCAGTTCTATGAATTCAAGAAAATATTTGACCGAATAAACCGCACGCAAAGCCTCAAGCAGCAGCTTATCCCCTACTTCATCTCCTCACATCCCGGATGCCACGAAATCGACATGGCCGAACTCGCCGCCGAAACACGCGACCTCAACATGCACCTCGAACAGGTGCAGGACTTCACGCCCACTCCAATGACCGTGGCTACTGAAATATACTATACAGGCTACCATCCCTACACGGGAGAGAAGGTCTATTGCGCCACCCGTCCCGAAGAGAAACAGTCGCAACGAAGATTCTTCTTTTGGTATGACCCGGCCTATCGCGCCGACATAACGCGGGCACTGCAGCGATTACATCGACCCGATATAATCAGGAAACTGTTTCCCGCCTACCGCGACCCACGCCAAAACGACCGCAACAAAAGCAAGAAGCGTCGATAAAATTGTCTATCCCATAATGCTATGTAGACAGAAATTTGTAATTTTGCACAAAATTTAAAAAGCATATTCCCGATGAACGAGTTAGCAAAGACTTATAGTCCTGCCGATGTAGAGGACAAATGGTACAGCTATTGGATGGAACACGATCTGTTCAAGTCAGTACCCGATGAAAGAGAGCCCTATACCATAGTGATTCCACCGCCCAACGTTACCGGAATCCTTCACATGGGCCACATGCTTAACAATACGATTCAAGACATCCTCATACGCCGTGCAAGAACTGAAGGCAAAAACGCCCTGTGGGTTCCCGGCACCGACCATGCCGCAATTGCAACCGAAGCCAAAGTGGTGGCAAAGCTCGCCAAGGACGGCATAAAGAAAAGCGACCTCACCCGTGAGCAGTTCCTCGCCCATGCATGGGACTGGAAGGAAAAATACGGAGGCACAATACTCGAACAGCTCAAGAAGATAGGTGCGTCATGCGACTGGAGCCGCACGGCTTTCACCATGGATGACATCCGTTCCAAGAGCGTCATCAAGGTTTTCTGCGAACTCTATCGCAAGGGTCTCATCTATCGCGGAAAGCGAATGGTGAACTGGGACCCCAAAGCATGCACCGCACTCAGCGACATAGAGGTAATATATAAGGAGGAGCACAGCAAGCTCTACTACCTGCGTTATCACATCGTGGGTGAGGACGGTTATGCCGTGGTAGCCACCACCCGCCCTGAAACAATAATGGGCGACACCGCTATGTGCATCAACCCCAACGACCCGAAGAATGCACACCTGCGCGGAAAGCGCGTGATTGTTCCCCTCGTAAATCGTGAGATACCGGTAATCGAGGACGACTATGTCGACATTGAATTCGGTACCGGCTGCCTTAAGGTAACACCCGCCCATGACATGAACGACAACATGCTCGGTGCAAAACACAATCTTGAAACCATCGACATATTCAACGACAACGGAACGATAAGCGAAGCTGCCGGAATGTATGTGGGCATGGACCGTTTCGAGGTGCGCAAGCAAATAGCCAAAGACCTTGAAGCCGCCGGCCTGATTGAAAAGATTGAAGATTACGAAAACAAGGTAGGATATTCGGAGCGCAACCCCGACACCGCCACCGAACCCCGCCTCTCGGATCAGTGGTTCCTGAAGATGGACGAAATATCGAAGCCCGCCCACCGAGCAGTGATGGAGGATGTAATCAAATTCGTTCCCGAGAAGTTCAAGAACACATATAATACATGGATGGCCGAGATCAAGGACTGGTGCATATCACGCCAGCTTTGGTGGGGTCACCAGATACCGGCATACTATCTGTCGGACGGCACATTCGTAGTAGCCGAAACTCCCGAAAAGGCTCTTGAAGAGGCCATGAGCGTAACAGGCAACGCAGCACTCACGCTCGACGACCTGCACCAGGATGAAGATTGCCTCGACACATGGTTCTCATCATGGCTGTGGCCCATATCGCTGTTCAACGGCATTCTGGAGCCAGGCAACGAGGAGATTAAGTACTACTATCCCACAACGACACTTGTCACAGCCCCTGACATCATATTCTTCTGGGTGGCCCGAATGATTATCGCCGGATATGAATTCGTGGGTGAGATGCCGTTCAAGAATGTATATTTCACAGGTATCGTGCGTGACAAGATCGGCCGCAAGATGTCGAAGCAATTCGGCAACTCGCCCGACCCCTTCGACCTCATAGCCGCCTACGGTGCCGACGGTGTGCGAATGGGACTGATGCTCGCCGCTCCTGCCGGAAACGATGTGCTGTATGACGACAAGCTATGTGAACAGGGCCGTAACTTCTGCAATAAGATATGGAACGCTTTCCGCCTTGTCAAGGGCTGGGAAGTGGCCGACCTGGAGCAGCCCGAAAGCTCAAGCATTGCCACACGCTGGTTTGAGGCAAAGCTCAACGCGACAATGCTCGAGGTTAAGGATATCTTCGGCAAGTTCCGCATATCGGAAGCCCTGATGGCGATATACCGACTCTTCTGGGACGAATTCTCGTCATGGTACCTTGAAATGGTGAAACCCGCCTACGGACAGCCCATCGACCGCACCACCTATAATGCTACGCTGCACTACTTCGATATACTGCTGCGACTGCTTCACCCGTTCATGCCTTTCATCACTGAGGAGCTTTGGCAGCACCTTCAGGAGCGCACACCGGGCCAATCGATCATGTATGCCCTGCTTCCCGATGTAAAGGAGTACGACAAAGCCGCCGTAGAGGCCATGGAGCATGCCAAGGAGGTGGTAATAGGAGTGCGCGGAGTGCGTGCCGCAAAAAACATCTCGCCGCGCGAAGCACTCGTGCTGAATGTAATAGGCGACTGGAAGAGCGCTGAAACTCCCGTGATAATGAAGCTTGCCAACCTCTCGGAGATAAACTCAAATGCCGGAAAGGATGCAGCCGCAGCTACCTTCATGGTAGGAACTATGGAATTCAACGTTCCGCTGTCGGCCAACATCGATGTAGCCGCCGAGCTTGAAAAACTTAACAAGGAGCTCACCTACTATCAGGGATTCCTCGCTTCAGTGATGAAGAAACTCGGCAACGAGCGATTTGTCAACAACGCTCCCGCCGCCGTAGTGGAAGCCGAGCGCCGCAAACAGGCCGATGCCGAAACCAAGATCAAAAATCTTGAGGAGAGCATTGCCGCACTCTCAAAATAATCGGATTCCGATACATACACAACACCATTACACCCCAAGAGCATGAACATGCGCCTCTTGGGGTGTGTTTTTAATTAAAACCAACACCATGCAGATACTCATAGCTTGTGCAAAACTGATGGATACCAAAGGTGTCCCTGCGCTGAAATTTGCCACAAAGCCTACTTTTGAATGCGAAGCGCTTCACAACGCAGCACAATTGTCGCAGTACAGTGTCGACGAGCTGCAGCAGATGCTTAAAGTGAATCGGGCGATTGCCGTGGAGAATCATCTGCGCTATCAGAATTTCATCGTAGAATCAACACGCCGACCCGCCGGACTGATATATGACGGCATGGTGTTCAAGAAACTCGACCTCGCATCATTTACCGAGGGGGAACTGCTATATGCCAACGACCACCTTAATATTTGCTCTTTCCTCTACGGACTCTTGCGTCCGCTCGACAACATAAACCCATATCGCCTTGAGGGCAATGTAGAGTTGCCCGACAACGGAGGCGTAACCATGACCGACTACTGGCAACCCATATTGACCGAATATCTGATCGCGAAGGTGAAGGCCGACGACGGCATTCTCGTTAATCTCGCAAGCGAAGAGATGAAATCACTATTCGACTGGGAAAAAGTGAGCAATGAACTGACGGTGGTATCTCCGGAGTTCAAAGTCGACAAAAACGGTAAGCTCCGCACGATAGTAATATATGCCAAAATGTGTCGCGGTGCCATGAGCCGATACATACTTAAGAACCGCATTACCGACATAGATTTGCTGTCATCGTTCACCTACGACGGATTCCGGCTCATCGAGAGCAAACCTCGCTTATTATACGCATTATAAGCGTTTTGAGAATATGTTGTACAGCATAAATGTTACGCGGTCAAAGAATTTTGTTACAATCTGCAGCACCATGTTACACATTTAAGCCTCTTTTGATACACTATTAAGTGTTAAAATCGATTCATTAAGATTAAATTTGTAATTGAATATATCAATCACTTTCTGCAATGAATCGATTTGCCATAATTCTGTCAGTATTTCTGATTTCGTTATGCCGGGTGAATGCAGCCGATGTGAAGCTGCACAACAAAGGCACGGCGACACAATTGACCGTAAACGGGAATCCGTTCATTGTCCTCGGAGGAGAGCTCGGCAACAGTTCGGCATCATCGCCGGCCGACATCGAGCGAATATTTCCTAAGCTCCGACGCATGAATCTCAACACCGTGCTTGTGCCTGTGTATTGGGACTTAATCGAACCCGAAGAAGGACGATTTGACTATTCGCTAATCGACAAGACGATCGATGAGGCACGGAAAAACGATTTGAAAGTCATATTCCTTTGGTTCGGAGCATGGAAAAACTCAATGAGCTGCTATGCTCCGACATGGTTCAAAGCCGATTATAAAAAATATCCGAGGGCCTGCACATCGCTCGGCAAACCGCTTGAAATAGCGAGCGCATTCTCCGAAAACGTATTCAAGGCCGACAGCAAGGCATTCGAGTCGTGGCTTAAGCACGTTAACGACTACGACAACGACGGCACCGTGCTGATGATTCAAATTGAAAACGAAATCGGAATGCTTGAGGATGCACGCGACTACTCAAAAGCAGCTCAGAAGGAGTATGAAAAAGGCGTGCCCGACCAACTGATGTCACACCTCCGCAAAAATCGCTCCACCCTGCATCCGTCACTGCTTGAACGCTGGAAACAGAATGGCGAAAAGGCTTCGGGAAGCTGGCGCGAAGTATTCGGCGACGACATATACAGCGACGAATATTTCATGGCATGGAACTATGCACGTTACGTTCAACGCATGGCCGAAACAGCCCGTAAGTCCATCGACCGCCCCCTATATGTAAACGCCGCAATGAACAGCCGCGACCGCAAACCCGGGGAATATCCGTCGGCAGGCCCTCTGGCCCATCTCAAGGACATCTGGCATGCAGCAGCTCCATCAATCGACCTGCTTGCTCCCGATCTTTACGACAAAGGGTTCATCGACTGGACGGCACAGTACCGCACAGTCGACAATCCGCTGTTCATTCCCGAAATAAGACGCGCCGACGGCAATGCCGCTCAGGCATTTTATGTAATCGGCGAGCATGACGCATTGGGATTCAGTCCGTTCTCAATCGAAAACGGCAGCGACTCTCCCGATGCTCCATCGGTTAAAGGATACGCCAAACTGCGTGAACTGATGCCCCTGCTCACAGCGCATCAAGGAACCGGCAACATGAACGGACTATACTTCGACAACGACTCAACTGAGCGCATAATTCATCGCGACGGTATGAAAATAACGGCCAACCACTACTTCACCCTCCCCTGGGATCCGCGAGCCACCGACGGCAGCGAATGGCCTGCAACCGGAGCGGTGCTTATCCGTCTTGCCCCCGATGAATACGTGTTGGCCGGAACCGGGGTTGTCGTAAAGTTTGAAAACGACAACGAAACGACTGTAAAACAGAATCTCGGCGAGGATGGATTTCTTAACGCCGGCAGCGACCGCAAATCGCCCGCTACATGGAGCGGCACCAAGCGCATCGGCCTTGCATCGGTCGATGAAGTTACCTTAAATCCCGACGGGACAATGAAATACGTTCGCCGATACAATGGCGACGAAACCCATCAGGGACGCCACGTACGCATTGGAGTCGATGATTTTCAGATATTGCACATAAAACTATATCAATACAAATAGATAATGAACCAATCGCAGAAATACCTATCAATCGCATTAGCGACATTGACTGCATTAAGCTTTTCAGTCGATGCCAAGGTAAAATTGCCGGGAATGATATCGTCGGGCATGATTGTCCAGCGGGAGCAGCCCGTAAAGTTATGGGGAACAGCCGATCCCGGAGAATCTATAAACGTAAAAGTAACCAATAGCAAGAATAAGTCGACAGGTCCCCGCAAAGGAGTCGACACTACAGCCGACAGCGACGGAAAATGGTCAATTGAATATCCTGCATTGAAGGCGGGAGGCCCCTATACTATAACCATCAACGATGAAGTGGTCAACGACGTGTTGTCGGGCGATGTATTCCTCTGCTCGGGACAATCCAACATGGAACTTCCGGTAGGACGTGTCACCGACATGTTTGCCGATGAAATAGCATCCTACGACAATCCGTCGATACGCCAGATAATCATACCTCAGGTTGTGGAGTTTCACAAGCCGCTTGACGACATAAATCCGTCGCAGTGGAAGCCTGTCAATGCCGAAAACGTAATGTCGTTCTCGGCTCTCGCCTATTTCTTCGCCAAGGATCTGTATGAGAGAACCGGAGTGCCCGTGGGCATCATAAACTCAAGCTGGGGCGGCACTCCTGTCGAGTCATGGATAAGCGAAAAGAATCTTGCCGAGTTCCCTCGTGCGCTCAATATCAAGCGCATATATGAAGATGACGGCTATCGCGACCGCATCAAGCAACTCGAAGGCGAAAACTATGCTCGCTGGAATGCTACAATGTATGCCAACGATCCGGGACTGCAAGAATCGGTAAAATGGTATGACCCCAACTACGACGACTCATCATGGGTGACCACCGACCTTATCACGGGAACAATGACCGACGGCACCGTAACCGGCGACGACCGTCACAATGCATGGAAAGGCAATGACCAATGGAGCAACGACGGCCTCAATCCCGTCAACGGCTCTCACTGGCTGAGAAAGAATGTCACCCTCCCGGCATCAATGGCCGGAAAGCCCGGCATAATACGCCTTGGATGCATAGTCGATGCCGACTCGGTGTATATCAACGGAAAATTTGTAGGCACCACATCTTATCAATATCCTCCCCGCATTTACAACATCCCCGAAGGGTTGCTTAAAGAGGGCGTCAACAACGTTACCGTGCGTGTCATAAGCCAGAACGGCAATCCGCACTTTGTAGCCGAGAAGCCCTACAAAATAATCGTAGGCGACCAAGAGGTTAGCCTTGAAGGCAAATGGCGTTATCATTTGGGAACGCCCATGCCTGCAGGCCCGGCAATGGAATTCTACTGCTACAAGCCTACCGTGCTTTACAACAGCATGATAAACCCGCTCATCAACCTTCCCGTAGCAGGTGCGGTGTGGTACCAGGGAGAATCCAATGTAGAACGCCGCAATGAATACCGTCAGCTCCTTAAGACCATGATAGCCGACTGGCGCGAGGCATTCAACGATGACGACATGCCCTTCTACATTGTCGAGCTCGCCGACTTCCTCCATCCGAGCGACCGAAGAGGCCGTGACGCATGGGCCGAGATGCGCAAAGTGCAGGCACAAGTGGCCGATGAAGTACCCGGTGCGACCCTCATCAAGAACTCCGACCTCGGAGAGTGGAACGATATACACCCCCTTGACAAGAAGACACTTGGCAAGCGTGTAGCCGATGCAGTAATCAACAATATTAACATAACAAAATAAACTAACCTAAACAACCATGGATATGGAAATGTCAATCAAATCCGATGCAGTGCCGGCTTCTGACAAAGGCTTCTATAAGCTGAGTTGGACACAGCGTATCGGTTTCGGCTCTGGCGACTTGGCCCAGAACCTTATCTACCAAACTATCAGCATGTATTTGCTGTTCTTCTACACCAATGTTTACGGACTCGATCCCGGTGTGGCAGCTATAATGTTCCTGATTGTAAGAATCGTGGATGTAATCTGGGACCCCTTGGTGGGCACATTTGTCGACAAGCACGATCCCAAACTCGGTAAATACCGCGCTTATCTGATACTCGGCGGTGTGCCGTTGACCGGATTCGCAATCCTCTGCTTCTGGAACGGATTCTCAGGTTCATTGCTTTATGCCTATATAACTTATGTGGGCCTTTCAATGTGCTATACCCTTGTCAACGTGCCCTACGGAGCATTGAACGCATCACTCACCCGCGACACCAATGAAATCACGATATTGACATCGGTGCGTATGTTCATGGCCAATGTCGGCGGTCTTGCAGTGGGTATGGGTCTTCCTATCGTTGTAAAGCTCTTTGACCCGTCGGAAACTTCCGACCTCTCTTCAAGCGACTCTGCATGGTTCATCACTATGACCATCTACGGACTCGTTGGTCTTGCCCTGCTCATATTCTGCTTCACCCAGTGCCGCGAACGCGTGGTAATGGACAAGAGCGAAACCGAAAACGTCAAGGTGTCCGACCTTTGGCTGGAATTTGTACGCAACAAACCTCTCCGAATCCTCGCCTTCTTCTTCATCACGGCATTTGCCATGATGGCAATCGGCAACTCGGCAGGAGCCTACTACATCAACTACAATCTCAGCGGTACAGCCGGCGAGCTCTCAATATTCATGGGACTCGGCTCTATCCCCGCATTCATTTTCATGCCCATGATACCTGCCATCAAGCGCAAGGTCGGCAAGAAGGGAATGTTCTACATCTTCCTTATTACAGCTATCATCGGTATGGCCATGCTCTATGTAATATCAATGGTCGACTCGCTTAAGGAGCACATGATGCTCGTGTATATTGCACAGTTTGTAAAGTCAACCGGTGTCATCGTAGCCACAGGTTACATGTGGGCTTTGGTTCCCGAAGTAATATCCTACGGCGAATACACTCACGGTCGCCGCATATCGGGTATTGTAAACGCCCTTACAGGTATCTTCTACAAGGCCGGTATGGCTCTTGGAGGCGTTGTTCCCGGACTCGTTCTCGCATTTGTCGACTTCAACAAAGATGCAGCTCAGCAGACTCCCTTCGCACAGCAGGGTATTCTGTGGCTGGTTGCCGTTATCCCGGCCATCCTGTTGTTGCTCGCCATGTTCATTATTTCAAAGTATGACCTTGACGACGAGCGCATCGACCAGATCAACAAGGAAATCGAAATGAAACATAATAATCAATAACCAATCATCAAAAACACAAAAAGACAACAATGAAGAGCAAAGTAATCTTTGGCCTTGCATCAATGGCCGTGGTAGCATCAGCAGCATTCAGCTCATGCACTGAAAAAGCAGCCCCCGAACCCACATTGAAGGAAATGTTCCAGGACAAGTTCCTCATGGGAGTTGCCATCAACGAAAATCAGGCGAGCGGACTCGATTCACTGGGAGCCGCCACAGCTGCAAAACACTTCAACGCCATTGTTCCTGAAAATGTAATGAAGTCGGCCGAAATTCATCCCGAAGAGGGCCGTTACAATTGGGAAGCAGCCGACCAGTTCGTTAAGTTTGGCGAAGACAATAATATGTTCATCGTGGGTCACTGCCTTATATGGCACTCGCAGCTCGCTCCTTGGTTCTGCGTAAATGACAAGGGCGAACTCGTAGACTCGGCCACCCTCAAGCAGCGCATGCGCGATCACATCCACACTGTAGTTGGCCGTTACAAAGGCCGCGTAAAGGGTTGGGATGTTGTCAACGAGGCAATCGTCGAGGACGGCTCATTCCGCAAGACTCCGTTCTATGAAATACTTGGCGAAGAGTTCATTCCTCTTGCATTCCAGTATGCACATGAGGCCGACCCCGATGCCGAACTTTACTACAATGACTATGGCATGAACGTTGAAGGCCGTCGCAACACAGTTGTACGTGTCGTAAACGAGATGAAGAATCGCGGACTTCGCGTAGACGGTATCGGAATGCAGGCTCACATGGGTCTTGACTATCCCGACCTCAACGAGTTTGAGGAATCGCTCATGGCATTTGCCGGAACAGGTTGCAATGTAATGATAACCGAATGGGACATGAGCGCACTCCCCACCCTTACCCAGTCGGCCAACGTAGGCGACACAATAGCAGCAAAGGCCAACATCAATCCCTATGCCGACGGACTTCCCGCTGATGTAGCAGCACAGTGGAATGACCGCATGGAGGATGTAATGCGTCTTCTTCTCAAGCACTCCGATGTTATCTCACGCGTAAACGCATGGGGTGTAGCCGACGGCGACTCTTGGAAGAACGATTGGCCCATCCCCGGCCGTGTCGACTATCCTCTTCTCTTCGACCGCAACTATCAGGTAAAACCGTTCCTCGCCGCTTCACTTGAGCCCGAAGCCGAGAATGTCGAGGAGGCACCTGCAGAATCAGCTGAATAATCAACCAACATAAAAAATTTAAAAACATCATGACTAAAATGAGATATCTGGTCCCCGAGGACTACATGGCCGACCCGGCAGTACACATTTTCAACGGACGAGTTTACATCTATCCTTCCCATGACTGGGACAGCGGTGCCGGAGAGAATGACAACGGCGACCACTTCGAGATGCGTGACTATCACGTTTTCTCAACCGATGATATAATGGAAGGCGAAGTCGTTGACCACGGCAAGGTGCTTGATGTCGACGATATACCCTGGGCAGGACGCCAGCTTTGGGACTGCGATGTAGCTGAAAAGGACGGCCGTTACTACATGTACTTCCCCTTGAAGGACAAGAACGATGTATTCCACATCGGTGTAGCAGTTTCCGATCGTCCCGAAGGCCCGTTCACACCCATGCCCGATCCCATCCGCGGAAGCTACTCCATCGACCCGGCAATATTCCGCGAAGGCGATGACTACTACATGTATTTCGGCGGACTTTGGGGTGGTCAGCTCCAGCGTTATCGCGACAACAAGGCTCTTGAAGAGCCGCATCTCGAACCCGACGAAATGCCGGCAATTCCCTCACGCGTCGTTAAATTGTCTGACGACATGCTGCAATTTGCCGAAGAGCCGCGTCCTATCGTGATTCTCGATCCCGAAACAGGTGAGCCTCTGAAGGCAGGCGACAACTCTCGCCGCTTCTTTGAAGCCTCATGGATGCATAAGTACAACGGCAAGTACTACTTCTCCTATTCAACCGGCGACACTCACCGCTTGTGCTATGCAGTGGGCGATAATCCTTACGGCCCGTTCGTTTACCAGGGATGCATCATGACTCCGGTTGTAGGCTGGACCACACATCACGCCATTGTAGAGCACAAGGGCCGTTGGTACATATTCCACCACGACTGTGTGCCTTCGGGAGGAAAGACCTGGTTACGCAGCCTTAAGGTTGCCGAGCTCGAATATGACGACGAGGGTCGCATCAAAACCATCGACGGCGGAGGTTCGGGGGATGAATAAACTGAAATCCTTAATCCTCGCCGTTACGGCGATACTTACAGGAAGCACAGCATGGGCCTATGACGGCTCATGCTTGTGGCTTTCAGGGGGTGACAACGACAATCAGGCCGTGATAACCGTGCCAAAATCCAAAAGCCCCACGGTAGCCATTGCGGCCGAGGAGCTGAATAAAGCTTGGCATGGCGAACCTTTGCGCCTTGAAATAAAGCGTGACAAGAATCTCGGCAATGAAGGATTCCGGGTGTACCGCGACAAGAAAGGACTTGTACTGTCGGCCAACAACGACCTGGGCCTGCTCTACGGCAGCTATGCCTTGCTTCGCGACAATGCAGCCGGCAAGGCGATTGCTCTTAGAGAGGAAATCCCGGCCTACAATGTGAGAGTACTCAACCATTGGGACAATCTTGACGGAACAATCGAACGCGGATATGCGGGTCACAGTATATGGAACTGGAACGAATTGCCCGATGTAGTGTCACCTCGCTACCGTGAGTATGCAAGAGCCAACGCTTCGGTAGGCATAAACGGTGTTGTTCTTAACAATGTCAATGCATCGTCCAAGATATTGAGCGCCGAGTACCTTGCCAAGGTTGCCAAGATTGCCGATGTGTTCCGTCCCTACGGTATAAAAGTATATCTGTCGGCCAATTTTGCCGCACCCATGCAGCTTGGCGGCTTGAAGACCGCCGACCCTCTGGTTCCCGAGGTTGCAGCATGGTGGAAAGCCAAAGCCGATGAAATATACAAGTTGATTCCCGATTTTGGAGGATTCCTTGTCAAGGCCAACTCCGAAGGTCAGCCGGGTCCATGCGACTTCGATCGCACCCATGCCGAAGGAGCCAACATGATGGCCCGCGCATTGAAACCTCACGGAGGCATAGTGATGTGGAGGGCTTTCGTATATTCTCCGGCCGATGCCGACCGTGCAAAGCAAGCCTATATCGAGTTTCAACCGCTTGACGGCAAGTTTGACGACAATGTGATTGTTCAGATTAAGAACGGCCCCATCGACTTTCAGCCGAGAGAGCCCTACAGTCCGTTGTTCGGAGCAATGCCCCAAACCGACCAGATGGTGGAGTTTCAAGTCACTCAAGAGTATCTTGGACACTCCAACCACATAGCTTATCTCGCTCCGATGTGGACCGAATTTTTCGACTACGTGTCACCTTCGTCATTGAAGGCAATTGCCGGAGTGGCCAATGTGGGCAATGACACCAACTGGACAGGACACCCCATGGCACAGGCCAACTGGTATGCCTTCGGTCGACTTGCCTGGAATCCGCAGCTCAGCAGTGAGGAGATAATCGACGAGTGGATGCCGATGACGCTGAACTATCCCGAAAACACTCCCAAGGAGGTGACTGACGGACTCAAAAAGATGATGCTCAACAGCCGCGAAGCTGTTGTCGATTACATGATGCCTCTCGGCCTTCATCATCTGTTTGCATTCGGCCATCACTATGGTCCCGAACCGTGGTGTGACATAAAAGGCGGCCGTCCCGACTGGATGCCACCCTACTACCATCGTGCCGACTCAGCAGGTCTGGGATTTAACCGCAGTTCTTCGGGTAGTAACGCTGTAGCTCAATACCCCGCCCAACTGGCAAAGAAGCTTGACAACATCAACACATGTCCTGAGGAGTTCATTCTGTGGTTTCACCATGTTCCCTGGGATTTCAAGATGAAGTCAGGTGCTACATTGTGGCAGGAGTTATGCAACCGCTATCAATCGGGAGTGGAAAGCGTTGAAACCATGCAACGCCAATGGACCGCAGCAAAGCCCTACATTGATCCTGAACTATGGAACGATGTAAATGAGCGACTCATGACCCAGGCACGTGACGCCAACTGGTGGAAAGAGGGCTGTCTGCTCTATTTCCAGCAATTCTCAGGAATGCCGATTCCCGACAACGTTACACCGCCCGTACACACTCTTGACCAGCTCAAAGGAATAAAGCTCGGCATTTCAAATTATGAATGCCCCACCCCCGAGCTGCTGAATTCAAAAAGATAACGACACCAATCGTTTCTATAAAAAATGGACAGGAACGGAATCATCCGTAATCCTGTCCATTTTATTTTAATTATATATCTGAGCCTATAAGGCCGATGCTGCAGCACGCACCACCTCTCCAAGAGTGGGATGTGCGTGTATGGTATCGACTACAGCATCTACAGTCAGCTGCGAGCTTATTGCCAACGCAATCTCTTGCACGATGTCGGCGGCATGAGGGCCGCATATATGACATCCTAAAATCTTACGCGACTCCTTTTCGACAATAAGCTTGACAAGTCCGTCGACTTCCCCCATGGCAAGCGCCTTGCCGTTGGCTCGGAACATAGCCTTGCATGTAATGTAGTCAATGCCCTGCTCCCGGCACTGCTCTTCGGTAAGTCCTACCATTGAACATTCGGGGACAGTAAATACAGCCGCAGGCACCACCGTCACATCGACCTCCGAGCCGATAATACGCTCGCCTTGTGCAGTTGCGGCATGAGCAAGCATGCACTCTCCGTTGACATCGCCTATGGCGTATATACCGGGAATCGATGTTTCATAACGCTCATTTACCTCTATGCCACGGCGTCCGGTCTTGACACCAAGCTCAACTACCCCTTCAGGTATTACCGGTCGGCGGCCTACGGCCATCAATACAGCATCGACATTGAGCGTCACCGTCTTTCCTTTGCTTTCGTAATCGACTTCCATGCCCTCGCGTATCGCAGTCACTGATGCCGAAACGACAACCTTTATTCCACGCCGTGACAGTGCCGTGCGCAGGCGTTTGGCAATCTCCTTGTCAAAATTGGACAGGATTTCACTGCAATACTCCACTATGGTGACCTTAACGCCAAACGAGGAGAGTATCGAGGCAAGTTCCACGCCGATAACACCGCCGCCAATCACACAGATGCTCTCAGGCAGCTGCTCAAGCGACAATACATCATCGCTTGTCATCGCCAGTTCGGCTCCGGGTATCGGAAGCATCGCGGGCTTGGAACCGGTTGCTATTACAATGCGCGGCGCAGTGTAACTTTCGCCGTTCACTTCGACTACATTTTCGCCCGTAAACTTAGCCTCGCCTTTTATCACTGTAGCGCCGTTTAGCAGCATACTCACACCTTGTCGCAGTTGCTCTACAATTGCGTCCTTGCGATTGACAGCCTTGGCGTAAGAGAGCGAAAACTCATTGACTTCCACTCCAAACGATGACGTATTACGCACCAGGTCGGCAACCTCGGCCGAGCGACACAGGGCCTTGGTGGGTATGCAGCCTCGATTAAGGCAGGTTCCGCCAAGTTGGTCACGCTCGATTATTACAGTCGACAGATTGCGCTTAATGGCATTTGCAGCAAGTTCATAACCGCCGGGGCCGCTGCCTATTATGATTATGTCGCAACTGTTCATGAATTGATGAGTTGAGTGTAGGTTACAACCGGATGCAATGCAGCCTGGGTGTCATCGGGATGCGTTATCGGAGTATTATGAGGCGCGCCCTTAACCACCTCAGGAGTTTCAGCAGCTTCACGGGCAATGTCACGCATCACGGCTATGAAATCGTCAAGTGTTTCCTTGCTTTCGGTTTCAGTAGGCTCTATCATCAGCGATTCATGGAAAAGAAGCGGGAAATATATTGTGGGAGCATGATAGCCGTGATCAAGCAGACGCTTTGCCACGTTGAGCGTAGTCACGCCGGTTGATTTATCGGCAAGTCCGTCGAAAACGAATTCATGCTTGCACACTCCGTCGATAGGCAACAGATAGAGGTCGCGCAACGACTCCTTTATATAGTTGGCATTCAATGTCGCCAGTCGGCCTACCATTGCAGCCCCCTGATGTCCGAGCGAAAGTATGTAACTCAACGCACGAGCCGACACTGCAAAGTTGCCGAGAGTGCCGGTAACCTGACCTAACGCCGTGTCGGTGTGTTCCACGGCAAAAGTACCGTCGTCACGCTTCACGACGCGGGGATTGGGCAGGAATTGCTCAAGTCCGGCACGCACGCCAACGGGTCCGGCTCCGGGACCGCCTCCGCCATGAGGAGTGGAAAATGTCTTGTGCAGATTAATGTGCATCACATCAAATCCCATATCTCCGGGACGGGCCACTCCCACAAGAGGATTAAGATTGGCTCCGTCGTAGTAGAGCAATGCTCCTGCATCATGTACAAGACGGGCTATTTCGGGGATGTTACGCTCAAAGATTCCAAGTGTGTTGGGATTGGTCATCATGACGGCGGCCACTGTTTCGTCAAGCAACGGCCTGAGGTCATCGACATCCACCGTTCCGTCGGGACGGCTCTTTACTTCAACAACCTTAAGTCCTGCCACAGCGGCACTTGCAGGGTTGGTTCCATGAGCCGAGTCAGGCACAATTACTTTTACTCGCTTTGCATCGCCGCGGCTCTCATGATAGGCTCTGATCACCATCAATCCGGTAAGCTCGCCATGAGCTCCCGCATAGGGATTAAGCGTGAACTCCTTCATGCCGCCTATCTCTGACAACAGGCTTTGCAGTGTATAATATAATTTCAACGCACCCTGCACGGTATAGTCGGGCTGGAGAGGATGAAGTCGTGCCATGCGCCTGTCGGCGGCAATCTCCTCATTTATTTTAGGATTATACTTCATTGTGCAGGAGCCGAGCGGATAGAAACCTGTGTCGACGCCGAAATTGTTTGTGCTCATATTGTTGTAGTGACGCACAACCGTGGGTTCATCGACATCGGGCAACTCTGGAGCCTTGTCGCGCATCAATGCTGCAGGAATCCTGTCAATCGAAGGTGTGCATCCGTTATCGGGCAATTTATATCCTTTTCGGCCCTGACGCGATAACTCAAATATCAGTTTACCATAATATTCTCGATTCATTGTTGAACTCCTTTCTTACATTTGTTTTACAATATCAACCAATCGGGTCATGTCATCGCGCGACTGCATCTCGGTCACGGCAATCATCAATTCACGGTCGCCCAACTTCACGCCACCGAGCACTCCGCAATCCACTCCCTTGGCAAGGAAATCATCGACATCAAAGTCGGTGGTCAGTACAAACTCGTTCAGGAACGGATACTCAGGATATTTCAACTTGACTTTACCAGTCTTCACAAGCTCATCGGCAAGCTGATGCGCTCCGGCACAGCCTATTTGATTGACCTCATCAAGTCCCGACGCGCCCATCAACGACATGTACACCGTTACATAGAGCGCCATCAAGCCTTGATTGGAACAGATGTTACTTGTAGCCTTATCTCGGCGTATATGTTGTTCACGTGCCTGAAGCGTCAGCACAAATACCCTGCGCCCGGCATCGTCGGTAGTAGCGCCTACGATACGGCCCGGCATCTTCCTTATCAAATCCTTGGTTGCACAAAGATATCCGAGATACGGCCCGACATAGTTCAACGGCATACCCAGCGACTGTGCGTCACCTGCCGCAATGTCGGCGTCCCACTCTCCCGGCGATTTTATCACTCCGAGAGCCGAAGCTACGCAATTCATTATGAACAATGACTTTTTGGAGTGACATGTATCGGCCCACCCCGTGTAATCCTCAAGTATTCCATAATAGTTGGGCGATGCCACAACCACTCCGGCTACATCGCCGGCTGCCATCTTTGTTTCAAAATCGTCACGTGAGGTAACGCCGTCATGCTCCTCAATCGTGTCGAGCACTATGCCGTGATAGTGGGCGTAGGTAGCCATGACATCACGCACGGCCGGATTTACGGTTGCCGACACCAGCACACGATTGCGCTTGCGTGCCGACGCCACCGACATGATCATGGCCTCGGCGGTAGCCGTGGCTCCGTCATACATCGAAGCATTCGACACCTCAAGGCCGGTGAGCTGCGACATCATGCTCTGATACTCAAATATGTATTGAAGCGTGCCTTGTGATATTTCAGGCTGATAAGGCGTATAGGCCGTAAGAAACTCCGACCGCGATATTATAGCCGGTATAACGGCCGGGGCATAGTGATCGTAATATCCACCTCCTGCAAAGCAGGTCAGGTTAACGTTTTGATCAAACAGCGAATCAAAGAAATCACGCACTTCCTTCTCGCTCATCTCATCGGGAAGATTCAAATGGCGGCCAAGAAGCAATTTCCGAGGAACATCGGAGTATAAATCGTCAATGCTCGCCACATTGCATTTGGCGAGCATTGCGTCTATATCCTCCCCGGTATGGGGGAAATAGCGGTGTATCATGGTTTATGAGTTAATTAGTGGCACAATGCCTTATAGTCCTCTTCGTCAAGAAGTGAGTCAAGTTCCGACGGGTCGGAAAGCTCTACCTTTATAATCCAGGTGTCCATGGCATCCTTGTTGATAAGTCCGGGCTCGTCAACAAGCGCAAAGTTTACCTCTATTACTTTACCGCTAACCGGCGAAATAAGGTCGCTTGCAGCCTTAACGCTCTCGATTGCACCGAAATCCTCTCCGGCGGTCACCTCATCATCCTCTTCGGGAAGATCGACATACACCACATTGCCAAGCTGATGCTGTGCATAATCGGTGATGCCGATTACTCCTATGTTACCGTCTACTTTAATATACTCGTGGGAAGGTGAATAATAAATCTTGCTCATAATACTTAATGTTTAGTTTTTATAATTTTTCTTGTAATATTTCTTTTTTACAACTGTGGCAGGGAATGTTTTGCGGCGTATGCGCACTTTCAACGGAGTTCCCAATGCCGAATAACGTGCATCGACCATGGCATTTGCCACGCTCTTGTCGGTCGATATGGAGTGATAACCCGTAGTGACATGACCCACAACCTCATCGGCATCGTTCAGCACTTCATAGCCATGACGGGGTATGGCCTTGTCGGCGAGTTCAAGACCTACAAGCTTACGGTCGACACCCTTTGCCTTCAATGCCACCGTGGCATCGCGTCCTATGAAATCGGGCTTCTCCATACGCACAAACATGCTCAATCCGGCCTCAAGCGGTGAAATGTCGTCGGCAAGTTCGTTGCCATAGAGCGGCAATCCCACTTCAAAGCGCAGTGTGTCACGACAACCGAGGCCGCACGGTTCAACCTGTCCCGAAGCGATCAACCGCTCCCACAGGTCAATTATAACCTGATGTGAGGCATATATCTCAAAACCGTCCTCTCCGGTGTAGCCAGTACGGCTCACTATCGACGGCTGCCCGTCGATCATCGGCTCAAAGAAGGTATAGAATGTCAGTTGACTGCAGTCGATTCCTAAAACTTCGTTCATTATGCGCTCGGCTGCAGGGCCCTGCACGGCAAGTTCGCCAAGATTCTCGCTTACATTTTCAACCGTTACATCAAATCCTGAAGCATTGCTCTTGATCCACTCTACATCCTTGTCGATGTTGGATGCATTGATGACGAAGAAGAACTTGTCGGCAGCACGCTTGTAGACGAGCAAGTCGTCAACCACGCCTCCCGAAGGATTCAGCATCATTCCATAGAAGCACTTTCCTACCGACGCATCTGTGACATCGTTGCTGAACACATAATTCACATAGGCCTCGGCTGCCGGGCCTTCAATGGTCACCTCGCCCATGTGGGATACATCAAACACTCCACATGCATTGCGCACAGCTTCATGCTCCTCTACAATGCCTCTATATTGTATCGGCATCTCAAATCCGCCAAACGGACTCATTTGCGCTCCAAGAGCGACATGCTTGTCATACAGACAAGTTTTCTTGTTATCCGGCATATTATTCTATCAATATGTTTAGTAATTGTGATTTATCAAGTCCCGAAATAATTGAGCCGACATCTATGTCGCCAATCGCATCGTCCAATGCCTCCCGCGTGTAAACAGCACCTTTCAGGCGGTCAAGAAGCTTGGCATCGATGTCGCTCAGCAGGAAATAATCGCCTGCAATGTTGATTTTATGCACGCGTTGGCCTTTGAGCTCAATGTCGACCTGAAACTCTCCCACCCCCTCGATGCGACAATGACGCGACACTCCGCAAAGCGGATTCTTTCCCAAAATCCATTCATCGGAATAGTAAGGTTGCGACATCTCTTCTATGGCCGAAATGTCGTCAGCTGTCAGCACAAGCTCACCGTCGCTCATATACCGCCGGGCATAGGCCTTAAACTCCTCGATGTCCATGTCGATATGCCGGCTCAATGTAGTTATGTGACTACGCACCGAGTCGACACCCTTTGACTCAAGCTTGGCTTCGGATGGAGAGATGGCTTGTGTGATATGCGCCAAATCGGTGTCATACAACATCGTTCCGTGAACTATGCTTCGGCCCGGAATGTGATAGAAAGCGTTTCCCGACACCTTGCGACCGTCGATGAGCACATCATTGCGACCGGTGCTTTCAGCATTCAACCCGAGTGAACGCAACATTGCGGCCACCCGCTCGGTATAGGATGAAAAGGTTGTGACAACATCGTCGGAGCTAACGATATAAGAAAACATGATGTTGCTCATGTCGGCAAACACGCATCCTCCTCCACTCTTGCGACGATATACCGCAATGCCGTTATTGCGACAATAGTCAATGTTGACCTCTCTTTCAATCAATTGGTTACGACCGAATATCACTGTGGGATCAACCTGCCACATAAAGAAAAATTCCTCATCGAAACGACGAGCGACATACTCCTCCATCGCCAAATAGAACGGGAGGCGTCGAACCGTTGAATCCGATAAGGATACATACTTCATAAATAAACGTGTTTAACGTGGATAGAAGATTTTTGTCAGTTCCCAAAGTTATGAAATGTTTTTGGATTTGCAAACAAACTCACCCACATCTCTAAAAATTTATCTCCACCCCCAACCCACCTCCATCCAATCTTGAATAAATACTAATTATATAAATCTCTTTATATAGATACCGTTTACAAATGAGCGAAATCTCTTGGCAAGAGATACTTATTCGCCGACAAAATTAATCTTTTTCATGGAGATATACAAGTCAATCAATCAATTTAATCAGTAACGCATCTGATGTAAAATATTCATAATCCTTTGATTGTTTTCAAAATGCAAGGAATGTTGAAATATAATGTGACTGTATTACAATATGTTTCAAATGAGCGAAATCTCTTGCCAAGAGATGCTTATCAAAATTGGATTCAAAGTGATGAATATCCAAGCAAATAACGACAGCTTCTCGACAGTGCCTGATGGCGTTGACGACGCCGTAGGCGTGGAAAAAGCCAACTGGTATGTTGCAATCGTCAACAACCGTTCTGAAAAAGTCACGGCCGAAAAGCTATCCAACGAAGGATACGAAGCCTATGTCGCATCACAAGAAGAATATCGACTTTGGCGCAACGGCAAAAAGAAGAAAATAGACCGTGTCGTCATACCGTCTATGGTATTTTTACATTGTACCGAAAACGAACGCAGAAGCGTAGTAACGCTCCCCTACATATATCGATTTCTCACAAACAAAGCGGGAAATCCGAACAAATTCGGTCGACCTGTAGCAATCATCCCGGATAGACAGATGTATCAACTCAAATTCATGTTGGGCAATTCTAACAGTCCGGTTGAATTTGTGGATAGGATGTACACTAAAGGCGACAAAGTAAGAGTCATTAGAGGGGGACTTTGCGGACTTGAAGGAGAAGTAATCACATCGCAAGACGGAAAAAGTGAGTTATGGATCAGACTTGACATTCTTGGATGTGCCAAAGTATCAATTGACCCTATCGACATCGAGCCGATCAACAATAATTCTACTCTGCATGATTGATTCTGAAATAGCTCAGTTACCTCATTATTCATCTATTGACTTCTCAAACGGTCATGAAATATCGGCATATAATCATCTGCTGATATCACTCATGCAACATTACGGGCTTCTTGATTGTAGAGCTGCATCAACAGCAATGTCACGACAATTATTGCAGCAATCCAAAGAATGGGTCAAAGCAATTGAAGGCAACATCGCTGTCACACCAGTCCATGAGCTCATTGTTGCGCTAAGTGGATTTGACTTGATTCACCGTATAGCGTTCAGGACTCCGGCATCATCAGCCTTTATCGGAGGATGTTACCTGAAATCATTCAATGAGCGCATGCGTGGCAACATGCTTATCAGCGATACGGATCTTTATAGCGCTATTTCCGACAGAATACAGTTTCGTGACAAAGCGTTCTTTGACAAGCCCCTCCAATGGCAATGCTTGACATCAAGCGAATGGTATAATGAATGTAAGTCCACCGGCAAATTCCTAAATTCATCGCTTGAACAATCATTACATAAGGCACGCATTCTTCTCGATAAGGACTTATTTGCTTTTACAGGACGCAATCAGGAGCAGTTTAAGCGAATGCTTTCTGACCATTATCTTCCTTCAATAATAGTCAACGGCACAGAAAACGCCGAAACGCTCAAAGCCAAACTTGCATTCCTGCGAAGCAATCGCCAACGATTCAACTCAATAAGACAGGCATATACAATTGAACAGAATCTGCTGACAGCCCTTATGCAATCGGCCGACACGCATCAGCTCGACCGCATTGCCTACAGTCTCGATGCTCAATTCAAAACCCATCTCGCCGAAGCAATGTAAATCCTACGAGGATTTCATACTTATCGGCATCTAACACACCCTCGGCCGCATCAGGCGCCACCGCCATGCCCGAATCACTGAAACACAAGACCCTCAAAGGCACCCTGTGGAGCTCGGTTGAGCGATTCTCGGTGCAGGGGGTGGCTTTTGTCGTGATGATCGTCATGGCAAGAATCCTTACACCTGAGGATTACGGTCTTGTGGGCGACATAATCATATTCATAGCAATATCCCAGTCACTCGTCGATAGCGGATTTTCACAGGCTCTTATAAGAAAACAAAATCGCTCCGAGATCGACAATTCAACGGTGTTCTACTTCAACATAGCCGTAGGTGTTGTACTGTACCTGATTCTGTTTTTATGCGCTCCGCTTATCGCACAATTCTATGATGAGCCTATATTAATCCCTCTTACAAGAGTAATCTCACTTAGCGTGCTCCTCAACTCGCTTGTCGTGGTGCAGAGAGCGTTGTTAACGGTGAATATTGACTTCAAGACACAAGCCAAAGCCTCACTTACGGCTGCAATAGTGTCAGGAATCGTAGGAATATACATGGCATATACCGGATGGGGAGTGTGGGCCATTGCCGGACACCAGATTGTCAACCTCGCTGTCAACACCGGTCTGCTTTGGGTGTTGTCGCACTGGCACCCTGCTCTATCTTATAGCTGGAGTTCATTCCGCGAGTTGTTCGGATTCGGATCCAAATTGGCAATAAGCGGAATCATCGATACGATATACCAGAATGTCTATCTGATAGTGATTGGCAAGGTGTTCCGAACAGCCGACCTTGGTTACTACACACGAGCCCACCAGTTTGCACAGTTTCCGTCATCCAACTTCACCGGCATAATCCAGCGTGTGACATTCCCTGTGCTATGCACAATCCAGAACGATGACACTCGGCTTCGCTCGGTCTACCGACGGTTTCTGCGCTTGTCGGCATTTATCGTGTTTCCGCTCATGGTAGGCCTTGCAGCAGTGGCCCATCCAATGGTAATTGTGCTACTAAAGGAGCAGTGGGCGTTTGCAGCCACTCTTCTTTCAATAATATGCTTCTCAATGATGTGGTATCCCGTGCATGCTATAAACCTCAATTTGCTACAGGTCAAGGGTCGTTCCGACTTGTTCCTGAAGCTGGAGATTTGGAAAAAGTGCATCGGCGTGGCAATTCTCTGCATGACCGTGCCCATGGGACTAATAGCCATGTGCGTGGGTTCGATATTCTCATCATTGATATGCCTTGGCATAAACACCTACTACACTGGCAAATTAATCCAGGTGGGATTCTTCAAGCAAATGCGCGACCTGATGCCGACCCTGTTCTACTCTCTGTCGATGGGTGCTGTGGTGTATGCGACTGTCAATATTATCCCAGGAGAGCGGTTCCAGCTCATTGCCGGAATTGCAGCGGGCATAGCCTATTTCGCAATAATAACACGGCTTACCAAGTCGCAGGACCTACGAGAATTGCTTGCCTTCATTAAAGAAAGGAAATAATCAAGTATAAAATATACATAATACAACATGGACAATAATCATCAGATTACGGTCACTTCACCTTTGCTGCCCGACCTTGACGAGTTTCACCAACTACTCAAGGAAATCTGGGACAGTAAATGGATAACCAACAACGGCTCATTCCACCAACGGCTTGAAAAAGCATTGGCCGAGTATCTCAAAGTGCCTTATGTAAGCCTTTTCACAAACGGAACCCTGCCTCTGATTACGGCACTTCAGGCACTGCGAATAACCGGCGAGGTGATAACTACCCCCTACAGCTTCGTGGCTACGACCCACTCATTGTGGTGGAACGGCATAAAGCCCGTGTTTGTCGACATCGATCCGGCAACAGGCAACATAGATCCCGAAAAGATTGAAGCGGCCATAACACCCAAGACTACGGCCATAATGCCTGTGCACGTATACGGAAAACCGTGCGATACAAAGCGCATTCAGGAGATAGCCGACAAATACGGACTGAAAGTGATATATGACGCCGCCCATGCCTTTGGAGTTGAGGTGAACGGAGAGTCCATATTAAACGCCGGCGACATGTCGACACTGTCGTTCCACGCTACCAAGGTCTATAACACAATCGAAGGCGGAGCCATGGTGATGCATGATGAAAAGACTAAGAAACGTATCGACTACCTAAAGAACTTCGGATTTGCAGGAGAAACCGAAGTCGTGGCACCCGGAATAAACTCAAAAGTCGACGAAATGCGCTCGGCCTACGGTCTGCTCAACCTGCGTCAGGTCGATGATGCCATAGAAGCTCGCCACCAAGTAGCAGTGCGCTACCGTGAAGCATTGCGCGATGTAGATGGAATCACGTTCTTCGACGACATGCCCGGTGTAAAGCACAACTACTCCTACTTCCCGATATTTATCGATGCCGACAAATTCGGCATGACACGTGACGAACTTTACTTCAAGATGCGTGACAACGGAGTGCTCGGACGCCGATACTTCTATCCCTTGATAAGCGAATTCACCACCTATCGCGGACTCCCCTCAGCAGCGCCCGATAATCTGCCTAACGCCCATCGCATGGCCGACACAGTAATATGCCTACCCATGCACCATGCCCTCTCCGATGCCGATGTTAACAAAATAATAGCACAAATAAAAAGATGAGCCAATCAGGACAAAAAAAAATAATGCTCCTTGGCGGACTTCGCTATCTGCTGCCGGTAATTAAAGCCGCCCACAAAAACGGATATTATGTCATTACAGTAGATTATATTCCCGACAACATAGCCCATAAATACTCCGACGAATATTACAACATCAGCATCCTTGACAAAGAAGCCGTGTTAAGTCTTACCAAAGAACTTGATATAGACGGTATAATGTCATTTGCCGTAGATCCTGGAGTTGTTACCGCCGCATACGTAGCCGAAAAGATGGGGCTACCGTTTCAAGGCTCATACGAAGCCGTGTCTATATTACAGGACAAAGCAAAATTCCGCAAGTTCTTGACGGAGCACAACTTTAATGTACCCACCGCTAAAGGATACGATAATAAAGCTGATGCCCTGGCTGATACAGCAATCTTCAACTGGCCTGTAATTGTAAAACCGGTTGACTCGGCAGGCAGCAAAGGAGTGTCAAAAGTCGACACTCCGGAAAGATTAATCGATGCCATAGATTATGCATTGTCCGAATCTCACAATGGGCACTTCATAATAGAGGATTTCCTTGAAAAAGAGGGAAATTCTTCTGATACCGATTGTTTCTCAATCAATGGTGAACTGGCATTTTGCTCATTCTCAAATCAATTCTTCGATCCTAACGCAGAAAATCCATACACACCGGCCGCCTACAGCTGGCCTTCCACAATGCCGGCCAACATTCAGGAGGAACTGAGATCGGAACTGCAAAGGCTTGTAACATTGTTGAAATTGGGAACGGGTATATATAATGTAGAAACACGGCTATGCAAAAACGGTAAGCCATACATCATGGAGTTCACGCCCCGAGGAGGTGGCAACCGACTTGCCGAAATGCTCGACATTGCCGCCAACGCCCACCTCATCGAAAATGCAGTAAAAGCAGCCGTAGGTGATTCAATTATCCCAATGTCAATGCCTGAATACGACGGCCACATTGCAGAGATAATACTTCACGCTGACAATGACGGAATATTCGATCGTCTTGAAATCGCAGATGACAAACGACCTCTTGTCATAGAAACCGACTTATGGGTCAAAAATGGAGATAAAGTAAACGGATTCACAGGAGCAAACAATGCTATCGGTACACTTGTCCTGCGATTCCCAACACGGGAAGCATTGGAACGAGCAATGATTTCAATCAACGATTGGTGTAAAATAATAATAAAATAATGACACATAAAAAGATATTAGTACTTGGTGCTACTGGTCATTTAGGAGCATATTCATCAGTTTATTTAAATGAATGTGGATACGATGTAGTGGCTATTGGTCATCGAAATTCTGATAATGGATTTTTTTTAACCAAAGGTATTGAATATATAGGAGGTTTCGATTTATCCGACAAGGAAACATTTAAAAAATTACCGACAGATATCGATGCTGTTGTACACCTTGCCGGCACAATGCCAGCTCATGCTGATGCATCGCCAATGCCATATATTAATAGCATTGTAGTTGGCATGGTAAATCTTTGTGAATGGTTGAAAATAACAAAATGTCGTCGAGTTATATTTAACACAACTCCTTCGGATGTTTGCCAATTTTTTGGCACTGATAAACCAGTTAAGGACGATGCTCAAAGATCTTTTCCTAAAGATGGTGGCGATCATGCTATTTATGCAATAGCAAAAAATGCAGCAGTTGACATTTTAGAGCACTATAATCATTTATGTGGTATATCCAGCTGTATATTTAGGCATTTGACAGTTTATGGTTATCAGCCAAATCCATATTATCATATTAATGGTGTAAAAAAAATGCTTCCATGGAGAATCATACAACATAAAGCCGAACAAAATCAACCGGTTGAAATATGGGGAGATCCTTCAAGAAAAAAAGAATTGCTATATATAAAAGATTTTACAAATGCAGTCAAATGTGCTCTTGAAACTGGAGTCGAAGGCATATTCAATTTGTCAGGCGATAGACCATATACATTAGAAGAACAAATCGATGGAATAATTGAAACTTTCAATTCACCAAAATGTAAATCGGAAAAAATCTATATACCGGATAAACCCAATACCCCACAAAATCTATTAGATTCCACTAAAGCCAAGGAAATAATGAGTTGGATTCCAAAGTATGATTGGAAATCAGCATGCATTGATATGAAAAAAGAAAAGCAAATTGAGCCATTTTCTTTATTATGGGGCAAATCCGAAGAATTCAAATATTAATAATATATGAATAATCTTCCTTTAGTTTCAATAAGCTGCATAACATACAATCATGCATCATACATTAAAGAATGTATTGATGGATTCTTAATGCAAAAAACTAATTTTAATTTTGAGGTATTAATTCATGATGATCATTCTACTGATGGGACAGAGGAAATTATTAAGGAATATGCAAAACAATATCCCGACATAATAAAACCTCTATTTGAAAAAGAGAACCAATATAGCCTAGGAAAACCAATCGGCTCAGCTGTATGGAATTTACCTCGAGCGAGAGGGGAATATATTGCAATTTGCGAAGGTGACGACTATTGGACCGACCCCTACAAGCTTCAAAAACAAGTAGACTTTCTTGAATCACATCCCGATTACGGAATGTGCTATACCAAAGTCAAGAGATTTGTCCCCAAAAATAATAAATTCATTGATGAATGGGGAGGCCCAAATGAAACGATGGATAAACTACTTATTGAGAATACCATACCAACGTTGACGGCTGTATTCCATAAAGCCATCTACTATAATTATTTGACGGAAATCCATCCAAGCAAACGAGGATGGCTCATGGGCGACTACCCAATATGGTTATATTTTGCTCAAAATAGCAAAATTAAATTCATAAATGAAACAACTGGTGTCTATCGAATCTGCACTGAATCAGCAAGTCATTCTAATGACCTCGAGAAAATAATCCGATTCAACAACTCTTACCATGATATAAGAACATGGTATAACAGTCGCCAAAATACTGTACCTCAGAAAAAATTGGATCAGAATCAAGCTGTACTTCTCTTTAATTCTTCAGTATTTCGCAGTTCTAAAGAATACGCGAAGTTATACTACAAAAGAATTGAAAACAAAACTCTAAAAATAAGGATAAAATATTGGGCTTGCATGCTTGGAGTATATCCAATTATTCGTTACATCTCTAAATTGTAATTGCTTAAGGATTTCTGTATAATACAAATACAATAAAATCAAATATCAAAAGGTATTCCGAATAATACTGGAGTCCACTAATTAGCTAATAAAAAATTTATCCATGCTATTAATCTGTGCAATTCTTACGATTTTCTTTGCACTTATTCTAAAATATCTAACAAGGAGTTTTTTTCATCCTTCAGTTATTGTTGGGTTAGCATGGGGAATCACATTGCTATTATATCTTGTAGTGGAGCATCCGTTATGGCGACTATCGCCAGAATTCCTTAACGTATTTACTTTTTGGGTAATTCCTTTTATGGTTGTTTCTTATACAGTATCATACCATCCTAACCACATTGCATATAGTACGAATAATTTATCATATAATTCTAAATTATTTAATATCCTGTTTCCATATGTAGTTATACTATCAATATTGCTAATAGTTTTATTAATTCATTATTCAGGAGGTGTAGGTGAAAATCTTCGAACATTTATGCTTGAAAAGAATAAATATCCCCTCATTATTCGAATTTTGATTGCCATTAATACTTTTACAATTATTTATAGTTTATACGCGCTCCTTCATTATGATAAAGTTGGGAAAAAACGAGTAATATTACTTATCACATTATTGATACTCATTAGTTTTCTCAAATCAGCTAAAGGAGCAATTTTTAGAATTTTTATCGGAATAGTATTTATATTATATCGAAGACAGAGTATTAATAAATCCAAGTTAATCCTAAGTACGATTATATTAGTAATTCTTCTCATACTTGTTACGGTATTTAGGAATGACTCTACTGCTCAACAAGATGATGCATTTATCAAATATCTATACATCTATATATTATCTCCTATAACTGCTTTAGACTTGCTAATCAACCAAGAGGTGAATCCTATTATTGGAACCAATGGGAGTGCCTCTTTCCCTTTTTTATTTACAGTTCTTAATATTTTTGGCTTAGATTACACATTTACGGAGAATCCAGGTTGGGTAACAGTTCCTGTATTTACTAATGTATATACGGCTATATGGGGATTTTATTCTGATTTTAATTGGGTAGGGGTTTTCATCTTCTCAATTATAATGGGATGGGTATGGGGCATAGTATATCGTTTACAGCAAGCAGGTAATCAAATTGCATTATTGTTTTATTCTGCAACTTGTTTCAGCTTGATTTTCCAGGCATTTGGAGATTTTTTTATAGAATCATTCTCAATGGATATTCAAATGCTGATATATTGCATAATTCTTTCTAATGGGGTCAAAATTTCCCCAACTAATAAGAATTCAAATTTCCCGCAATTAAAAATTTTTAAATAGACCCCAGTCGATTGAAAATGAGACTCACGGTTATGCAGTAGATTCCATTTTTAATGAATTTTTAAAGACAGAAATGAAAAAAGTATTGATTACTGGTGGAGCTGGTTTCATCGGCTCTAATGTTGCACTGAAACTTATAGCTAAGGGTATTGATGTCACTGTCCTCGATAACCTTTCACCGCAGATTCATGGTGATAATCCGGAGGTTACATCCCCGCTTTATCAAAGCATAAAAGGCAAAGTTCGGTTTGTCAAAGGCACGGTGACATCACGTGATGATTGGCGCAAAGTCTTGGATGGAGTTGATGCGGTGTTGCATCTCGCTGCCGAGACCGGGACAGGTCAATCAATGTACGAGATAGAAAAGTACGTGAATGTGAACATCGGTGGTACGGCAATTCTCCTTGACATCCTCACCAATGAAAAGACCGATGTAAAACGTGTGGTTGTGGCTGAGTCTCGCGCCATTTACGGTGAAGGACGTTATTGGAGCGACGAGCTCAACGCATTCGTATATCCCGATGAACGTCCCGAAGAAACGATGTCAAAAGGAGACTTTGAGGTAAAATATCCGGGCTGTTTAGAACCGTTGAAACTCGTTGGGACAACTGAAGATTCGAAGATACACCCCGGTTCTGTCTATGGCATAACAAAACAGGTTCAAGGACAACTTGTGCACATGGTGTGCCAGTCAATCGGAATAGAATCTGTTTCTTTCCGCTACCAGAACGTGTATGGTCCCGGGCAGTCGCTTAGCAATCCTTACACTGGCATACTCTCCATTTTCTCAACCCGAATCAAAAACGGCAATGGTATCAATATCTTTGAGGACGGAAAGGAAACCCGTGATTTCGTGTATATTGATGATATAGCTGATGCCACAATCTTAGGATTGACAGTTCCGGGAGTTTCAGGGAATGCATTTAACATTGGCACAGGTGTGGCAACTGATGTCCTGACTGTGGCAAATACACTCAAGAAGTATTATGGCATAGATGTCCCTATAACCGTTTCAGGCAACTACCGTCTTGGTGATATACGTCACAACTTCGCCGACATCACAAAAGCTCGTAAATTGCTCGGCTTCGAACCCAGATGGTCATTCGATAAAGGAATCGAACAATTCTGCCGTTGGGTTGATAGCCAACCAATTCAGCAAGATAATTACGAAGCCTCAATAGAGGAAATGAAACAAAAAGGACTTTATAAATGAATAAATTATCACAACTTAAAGGTCATAGAATTCTATTTATAGGAATAGGATTCTATGATTATGATCAATCGATAATAGCCGAATTAAAAAAACTAAATAAGGAAGTATCATACTTCTCTACTCATACAAATATTTGGAATTTGCTAATATTCAAGAGACTTCATCTTAATAAAATATCTGAGAAAATATTAAAGAAAAATATTGACAGGCAAATAAACCGAAGTTCGATCAATAATGACATTGTATTTGTAATAAAGGGAGAAAATTTTGATGACTCTCATTTAATAAAACTAAGGTCGCTAAATCCTAATGCCATATTTATATTATACCTATGGGATGATCTTCATAGATTAAAAAATTTAAATACACTAAACTATTTTGACAAAATATGGAGTTTTGACAGAGTGGATTGTTTAAAAAATAAAAATCTATCTTTTAGACCATTATTTTATAGGGAGAAACAAAATAAAACTACTAAAAATATTGATATATCTTTCATAGGAGGACTACATTCTGATAGGTTAGAAATTTCAAGAGAAATTAAACGACAGGCCAAATTGAATGGAAAATCATATTATATAAAACTATATACAGGTATATGGTTATTTATAAAAATGATAATAACAGGTCAATTAAGGATTAAAGACTTAGATATAATTTCCATATTGCCAATTTCATATAATAAAGTAATTGATATAACTCGTAAATCTAAAGTAGTTTTAGATGTACAGCATCCATCCCAATACGGATTAACAATGAGAAGTATTGAAGCAATCGAAAGTGGATGTATTCTTCTTACTACAAATAAAGACCTCGTAAACTATTCGGATATTCCTAAAGAATCTTATATCATACTTGATAGAGAACATCCTGTTTTTCCTAATATTATAAATGCATCAACATTTAAATTATCAGATTCATATTCTTTAAAAAACTTTCTGAAAGAAGTTATATTCATCAATGAAAATTAAACAGAATAATAGATCTGTAATAATTTGTACAACTATTTTGGGGTTAGTTTCTATTATATAAAGATATTTTGAGCATTACTGAAATCATCCATAGTAATGTACTGGGATACTTACTTTTTAGTTAATAATGGAGAAATGAAGCGAAGTAATATAGCCGTCATTTTTGCCGGAGGCAGCGGGCGCCGAATGAACAATGACGGAAAGCCAAAGCAGTTTCTTGAACTTAAGGGTAAACCGATAATAATATATACCCTTGAACTATTTGAACAACATCCTGAGATCGACGGAATTGTAGTTGTGTGTCTTGAAAGTTGGATAGAACAGCTTAAACAGCTGCTTCACAAATTCAACATACAGAAAGTTGTCGACATTGTACCCGGAGGCGCCACCGGACAAGACTCTATATACTCCGGCATCAAAGCGGCATCAAAACTATATTCCCCTGAATCCATAGTCTTGATTCACGATGGCGTGCGTCCGCTTATTAATGCACAGACAATCAGCGACAACATCAAGTCGGTAAAGCAATATGGTTCATGCATAACATGTGTACCTACGATAGAAACATTTGTAGTAGCAAATGCTGACGGCCACTTCGACATTCCTGAACGAAAAGACTCACTAATAGCTCGTGCGCCTCAAAGTTTTGTACTGAAGGACATCCTAACAGTACATGAAGACGCCCGTCAAAACAACCGACACGACTACATTGACAGTTGCTCGCTAATGAACCACTATGGCTACAAACTACACACCATAATAGGTCCTGTAGAAAACATAAAAATAACAACACCTATGGACTACTTTGTTTTCAAGGCAATGGTTGAAGTCCACGAAGTACAACAAGTATTCGGATTCTGATATGTTTGGATACAACAACCCAATAGTCAAAGATGATTTGACCGACATCTCCCATAAAGTTGATTGGAGTCGGTTCAACAACAAGACAATTCTAATAACCGGAGCCAACGGTCACATTGCATCCTATCTTATATACTCTTTTGCTTATGCAATTGATTGCGGTATAATCACGGCTGACATCATAGCCATTTCACGCAACAATGATAAGTTGATGTCACTTTATGCTCCGTTGACACAAAAAAAATGGTTTTCAATCATAGTCGGCGATGTAAGCAATCCTATCGACTATTCTTCCAAAATCGATTATATATTTCACTTTGCAGGAAATGCATCACCCTATTATATATCCAATGATCCCGTAGGAATTCTTAGAGCGAACATCAGTGGCACATTCAATATATGCGAGTTGGCCCGTCGTAATACCGATTGCAAAATAATATATGCTTCGACAAGAGAAGTTTACGGTGACAATAAGCTAGACCAATCTCTCACCGAAACCTCTTTTGGTGCGCTTGATCCGCTTGATCGCCGTTCATGCTATCCTGAAAGCAAAAGAGCCGCTGAAACCATTCTCGAAGCCTACCATAACCAATACATAATAAAATATGCTGTAACACGCATAGCCCACTGTTATGGTCCGGGAATGAAACTCGCAAATGATGGACGAGTGATGTCCGATTTCATCAACAATGCAGTCAGTTGCAACGACATAGTGCTTAACTCTGACGGAAAAGCGTTACGATCATTTTGCTATATCTCTGATGTAATAACGGCATTATTAATCATCGCATCCGATGAAAGTGACAATTCAGTATTCAATCTGTCAAATGAAACGGAGGAGATAAGCATCCTTCAATTAGCCGAAAAAATAGCATCGGCTAAAGGCGATATTAAAGTCATCGTTAAAGCTCGAGAAATCGATGCATCATTATATTGCAATTATAAGCGCAAACCTCTTGATTGTAGCCGATTAAACGCTCTTGGATGGCATCCTACGGTAAAATTGCATCAAGGCATAACACAAACAATGCAAAGTTTTGACACAAAAAGGTAATGAAAAACTACATTAAGGCATATATAGTAAGCTTCGCCAGATTAGTATTGAAGCTCGGTTACATTTTCCCAGTAAAAAAGCATAAGATTATATTCTCATCATACGAGGGAATGCAGTACACCTGCAATCCAAAGTACTTGTTTGAAGGGCTTTTTGATTCTCTTGACAGCAGCTATGAATATGTTTGGGTGCTAAACAATCCCGATTTCCTTCCAGAGAAATACAGAAAATCGGTAAAAACAGCAAAGTATTTATCACCCACGCACATATATCATCTTCTGACATCAGGAATAATTATAAGTAATCTTGGCATCGAGCCAATAATCCCTAAAAGAGCATCTCAAAAATTTATAAACACCTGGCATGGAGGCGGAGCCTATAAAAGAGTGTCGTCTGACATGAATATGTTCTCAAAATCCGAGAAATATTACATCAACAAAATGCGCGACATACGCCATAAAGGAACCGACTATTTTCTGTCAAGTTGTGAACGTTTCACCGAAGTTTCCTCTAAGGACTTCTATATTGACAAGGACCGATTCATACCTTCGGGCCTTCCGCGAAACGACCGATTCTTTAACACCACCGATGAGCAACGTACAATAGCACGCAATGCTTTTTGCAAGAAATACGGCATTCCTAATGACAATTTATTGATTCTTTATGCACCAACATTCAGAGGAACACACCGTAAACAGGAACATATAGACAATCAGGTGTGCAGTCAAGAAGTTGCAGAAGCGTTTGTCCAACGTTTCAATAAGGATGTGACATTCCTGTTCCGGAGTCACATATCAAAAGATAGTTCAATGTCGGATCATTTTGATAATAATGTGAAAATGATTGACATGACATCTTATCCTGATATGCAGGACCTGCTTGAATTCGCTGATGTGCTGGTAACCGACTACTCATCTTCAATATGGGATTACTGCATAACCAATAAACCCGGATTCCTCTTTGTTCCGGATCTTAAACAATATAATTCTGACAGAGGCTTTTATACTCCGATAGAAGATTGGCCTTACAATTATGCCGAAACAAAAAAACAGTTTATTGAAAAAATCAAATCTTTTTCTATTGAAGATAATGAATCAAAGATAAGTAAACATACACAAATGCTTGGTTCGTATGAAACAGGTAATGCCGCAAATATAGTTATTAATCTAATAATCAACTTAAATGGAGAAGAAAGAAATAGTTTGGATTGATTGGGCGAAATTTATATGCATGCTACTTGTGTATTGGGATCACGTTATGTTATACGGGTATAACTCTGCACCCTTTATAATTCCATTTCGACCATTCTTTGTAAATGCATTCTTTTTTATAAGCGGATATTTAATATTTTTAAAACAATTATCCCCCAATTATATAAAATTAGATACTCGAGCTTTTCTTAAAAGCGGTTTTTGCGAGCATGGTATGATTATGAATATCATATTCAAAATAGCAATACCCACAATTATATTTGCAGCTTTTGATTTTATTCCGGCATGTTTGGTTAAGGGAGAAGAAATTTCTATTCGCGCTTTTATTTTTGACACACTAATTGAGGGTGGCAATTGGTTTACTTGTGCCCTTACAGTATCTGAACTTATATTATTTGTGTTATTAATGACACGAATTAAAAACATATTATTTTATGTTTTTATAGGATTAATGCTTGCTATTTTTGGTGTTTTTTTACAGAAAATCAATTATACAATTCTTGGGAACGAACATTTACCCTGGTTTTATAAAAGTGGGATAATAGCATGTGCATTTCTTTCATTAGGAGGCTTCTATCGTGTATATGAAATGATTTTTGACAAATTTAAAGGGCTATTTCCTGTGATATTTCTTTTAATTGCAATAAATGTTGATCTTGATTGTGAGCCAATGTCGACATGGGCAGGAATAAACTTAAGAGGATTTATAATAAGTGTTATCTCAATATTTGCTTTAATTGATCTTTGTAAACAATTACCCAAATTCAAATTCATTCAATACATTTCAAGACATACAATTGGCTTTTATTTTTTATCAGCCGCGATTCCATTTTTATGCATAAGGATTTGTGATTTATATATTCCATTAGGTCCTATATCGTTTCTGATACAATTTACTTTGAGTTTTGCTCTTGCTTGGCTTATTGTATTCTTGTTAGAAAAATATTTACCATTCATTTTTGATTTACGCGTATTAAAATCTAAGAAATAAATTTTTGATATGTCAATATTCAAAGACAAAGTCCTCTTGATTACCGGAGGCACAGGGTCCTTTGGCAACGCCGTATTAAGGCGTTTTCTGGATTCCGACATAAAGGAGATTCGCATTTTCAGTCGTGATGAAAAGAAACAGGACGATATGCGACACAAGCTTCAGAATCCCAAAGTGAAATATTTCATTGGCGATGTGCGCAACAAGCAGTCGGTTGACATTGCTATGCGCGGAGTTGACTATGTTTTCTCGGCTGCAGCACTAAAGCAAGTCCCCAGTTGCGAGTTCTTCCCCATGGAAGCCACACGCACAAACGTGGAGGGCACTAACAACGTGCTTCTATCGGCAATCGAAAACGGAGTCAAGAATGTAGTCGTTCTGTCAACCGACAAGGCTGCTTATCCAATCAATGCAATGGGAATATCAAAGGCCTTGATGGAAAAAGTTGCGATATCCAAAGGCCGAGAACTCGGCGAAGGAGCTCCCACGACAATATGTTGCACTCGTTACGGAAATGTAATGGCATCACGTGGTTCTGTAATCCCCTTGTGGGTTGACCAAATGATAAACGGCAATCCGATAACTATCACCGACCCCGACATGACTCGGTTCATGATGACACTTGACGATGCTGTCGACCTTGTAATATACGCTTTCACCCACGGTCATAACGGCGACCTTTTCGTCCAAAAAGCTCCGGCGGCGACACTCGACACATTGGCCAAAGCGTTGAAGGAACTTTATGCCCAAATAGATCCCAAATATGGTCAAACGGAAGTCAAAGTCATAGGAACTCGACACGGAGAGAAACTATATGAAACACTTGTTACCCGTGAAGAAATGGCCAAAGCCATCGACATGGGCGATTATTACCGAATACCCTGTGACTCTCGCGACCTAAATTACGACAAGTATTTCACCGAGGGAGAAGGTAGCCTAACAACCATTGAGGACTACCACAGCCACAACACAAGGAGGCTCGATGTCGAAGGTATGAAGAAAGAGCTCATGCGCCTACGTTTTGTCAGAGAAGACCTCGGCCTTGAAGAGAAAGCAGAATCTAAGGAAATACGTTCGGAATAATATATGAAGTTTCTTGTATTGGGGTGTAACGGAATGGCCGGACACCAGATATCGCTATACTTGCAAGAGCAAGGTCACGATGTTACAGGATTTGCCCTCGAAAAATCCAAGCTATTGAATCATAGCATCGCAGGAGATGCAACCGACTTCGATTCGTTAAATACAATAATCCAAACGGGGAAATATGACACGGTTATAAACTGCATTGGAATTCTCAATCAGTTTGCTGAAAATAATCACGCCTTGGCTGCATTGCTCAACAGTTATCTGCCGCATTTCGTGGCCGCATCGGCCAATGCTGTCGACACGCAAGTGATCCACATGAGCACCGACTGTGTTTTCTCTGGTGCTCGCGGTCAATACACCGAAGATGATTTTCCTGATGGTACTACATTCTACGACCGAAGCAAAGCTCTGGGCGAGCTCAATGACGACAAAAATATAACATTGCGTAATTCAATCGTAGGTCCCGACATAAATGAGCGAGGTATCGGACTCATGAACTGGTTCATGAAACAAAGCGGCGAAATAAACGGTTTCACCGGGGCTCTGTGGACAGGACAGACTACGCTTCAACTCGCTAAAACGATGGAAGCGGCGGCTAAGGAGAGGGCAACCGGACTATACAACACTGTTCCCGACTGTCACATATCAAAATATGATCTGCTGGGACTATTCAACAAATATTTGCGTGGAAACTCAATGACAATACACCCTATCGAAGGTGTTAACGCCGACAAGTCGCTGAAACGTACGCGATTTGATTTCAGCTACAGAATCCCCGACTATGAAAAGATGGTGGCCGAAGCGGCTCAATGGATTTTCAAGCACAAGTCACTTTATCCTCATTACAACCTGTAAAATGAAGAAATTGAAGCTAATGACGATTTTAGGCACACGACCTGAAATCATTAAAATGTCGGAAATCATAAAAAAATCCGACCGATACTTTGACCATGTTCTTGTTCACACCGGACAAAATTACGACTACACGCTTAACGAGGTTTTCTTTAAAGATCTTGGCCTGCGCAAACCCGATTACTACCTCGGTGTCGTAGGAGAAAATCTTGGACAAACCATGGGTAACGTAATCGCAAAAGCATATGAACTTATGACGGAAGTAAAACCCGATGCCATTATAGTTCTGGGCGACACCAACTCATGCCTTAGCGTAATTGCAGCCAAAAGGCTTAAAATTCCCGTATTTCACATGGAGGCCGGCAACCGATGCAAGGATGAAAACCTGCCGGAAGAAGTAATACGTCGCATTGTCGATGTGACAAGCGACATCAATCTTTGCTACTCGGAGCATGCACGACGCTACATACTTGACAGTGGGGTAAAACCGGAATACACCTATGTTGTCGGTTCCCCAATGGCAGAAGTTTTGAAAGTGCACAAAGATGCAATTTCCGAAAGCGACATATTAAACCAACTCAGATTAAAGGAAAAACAATACATTCTCCTTTCAGCCCATCGCGAAGAAAATATTGATATCGAATCTAATTTCTACTCTCTGATGGAAGCTGTAAACTCATTGGCTCGACATTACGAAATGCCCGTGCTGTATTCATGTCACCCTCGCTCCGAGAAATACATCTCGGTTCGCGGATTTGAATTTGACAGCAGAGTGATAAAGCATAAACCTCTCGGATTTTTTGACTACAACAAGCTCCAGGAAAATGCATTCTGCGTAGTGAGCGATAGTGGCACACTTCCCGAAGAAAGTGCATCGCTGCACTTCCCGGCAGTTTCGGTTAGAACGAGTACCGAGCGTCCCGAAGCTCTTGACAGTGGAGTGTTCGTAATTGGCTCCATAACTTCCGACGCTGTAATACAAGCCGTCAACATGGCGGTCGAAATGCAAAAGTCGGGCTTTATCCCTTCACCGGTTGATGCTTATGTTGATGAAAACGTATCCGACAAAGTAGTTCGCCTGATTCAATCCTACACAGGCATAGTAAATCGCATGATCTGGCGCAAATAAAAATCATGAAGCTTCTCATTGTCACACCACATTTTTATCCCGAGAATTTCAAAGTCAACGACATGGCATTTGAACTTCAAAAGAGAGGCCATGATGTAAGTGTAATGACAGCAATTCCCGATTATCCCGAAGGACGCTTTTACAAAGGTTACGGAATATTCAAAAAGCGCAGAGAATCAATAAATGGAGTGAAAGTCCATAGGTCGCTAATTATTCCCCGCCATTCAGGCAGTTCTTTTTGGCTTGCTATGAACTATCTTTCCTACACATTCTTCGCATCCTTAAAGAGCCTTTGGTTTGGTATCGCTAAAAAGTATGATGCAATAATAGTTCATGAGCCATCACCAATTCTCGTTGGGATTCCGGCGGTAATAATAAAAAAGTTACAGAAAATACCTGTCCATTTTTGGGTGCTCGACCTTTGGCCCGAAAGTCTTACAGCTGCCGGAGGCATAACAAACAAAAATATCATATATCCGTTTGAAAAGCTCACCAAATGGATATATGATAATTGTACGACCCTCATGATAGGATCTAAAGGATATGAGAAATCAATCTGTAATAAAGGTGACTTTAAGGACAAAATCGAATTTTTTCCAAATTGGGTAGAAGATTCATTGGAGTCGCAAAAGATGATTGATGTTCCAAAACTCCCTAAAGGATTCAACGTAGTTATCGCCGGTAACATGGGTGACGCTCAGGATTTGCCACATATAATGGAAACTGCTCGAATGCTTAAAGGGAGTAACATAAGATTCAATTTTATAGGTGATGGCCGAAAACGAGAATATGTCGAAAATTATGCACGCGAAAATGGCCTTATGAATAACATATTCTGCCTCGGAAGATATCCCCTTGAAGCCATGCCTGCATTTTTTGCCCAAGCCGACATACTATTCATGGCGTTGAAGGACACTCCTATATTCGCATTGACAGTCCCATCACGATTACAAGCTTATATGTCCTCGGGAAAGCCTGTCGTAGCGATGATAAATGGGGAAGGAGCCGATACTATTCGAGAAGCCGATTGCGGCTGGAGTGTACCGGCAGGAGATTCAGAGCAACTTGCCAATCTTCTCAAGCATCTTTCAACATTGAACAAGGATGAACTAACGCAGAAGGGAGCTAACGGCAAAGAATACAGTCGAAAATACTACGACTTCACAAAGTGCATCAATCATCTCGAAAAAATAATCGGAACTGGATTATGAAATCGCTTCTTATTACCGGCATACACGGGTTTGTCGGCACAAATCTTGTCAAGGCACTAAAAAATCATTACGATATCTACGGCCTTGACATCATAAGCCCCGAGCAGGACGGTGTCATAAGGACATTCTCTTGGGACGACCTTGAAAATAACAAAATTCCTCGGGTCGATGCCATAATCCATCTCGCAGGCAAGGCCCATGACACTAAGAACAAGTCGGCGGCCGATGTGTATTTCAAAGTTAACACCGACCTCACTAAAAAAGTATTCGATTACTTCACGACTCATAAATCCATTGAAAAATTCATTTTCTTCAGCTCGGTAAAGGCGGCCGTTGACAGGGTTCCCGGCGAGATACTCACCGAGGATGTGACGCCATGTCCCGTCGGACCTTATGGAGAGAGCAAGGTGCGCGCCGAGGAATACATCCTTGCACGACTGAGTGACGAGCCCGCAGCCTACACCGGCCGAGATGTGATAATCATGCGCCCCTGCATGATTCACGGACCGGGCAACAAGGGCAACCTCAATCTGCTCTACGGTGTAATCAGCAAAGGAATTCCCTGGCCTCTGGGGGCATTTGACAACCGACGGACATTCACATCCATTGACAATCTAACATTCGTAATCGGTCGCATCCTCTCATCACACATGGAAAGCGGCATATACAACATGGCTGACGACGAAGCCCTATCCACCAACGAACTCATCAGGGTAATGTGCAAAGCCATGGACAAAAAAGCCCGCATAATAAAACTCCCGCGCGGAATAATCAATGCATCGGCACGAATTGGCGATGTGCTGCATCTGCCTTTGAACACATTCCGACTTGACAAGCTGACCGAAAGCTATGTCGTGTCAAACGACAAGATAAAGAAGGCCTTAGGAATTGACCGAATGCCGGTGAGAGCCTATGACGGCCTGACCCATACCATTAAGAGTTTCATTTCAAAATAGCGTCCAACCACCTACAATGACCTATCTGATAATCTCCGTCATCCTCATGGCGGCCGAACTGGCATACTTCAAACTCGCCGACCGATTCAATATAATAGACAAGCCGAATCTTAGGTCGTCACACACCACAATAACACTTAGAGGAGGAGGCATAGTCTTCTATTTCGGTGCTATGGCCTACTTCATTGTGTCGCACGGCGCCTATCCGTGGTTTATGCTGGGACTGACGATGATTGCCGCTGTAAGCTTCGTCGACGACCTTCATTCGATGCCAAACCGCATCAGGCTGATGATTCAGTTCATAGCCATGCTCCTGATGTTTCACCAACTCGGATTCCTGACACTTGAGTCCTGGTGGATTTCAATCGCGGCATTGATTGTGTGTACAGGAATAATAAACGCCTACAACTTCATGGATGGCATAAACGGAATAACGGGTGCCTATTCGATTGCCATACTGATTCCACTGGCAATCGTGAACAGTCACATTGGATTCATCGACCGGTCAATGATTTATATAATCGGCATTAGCGTGCTCGTATTCTGCATATTCAATTTCCGAAAAAGGGCACGATGCTTCGCAGGCGATGTGGGTTCGGTGTCGATAGCCTTCATTCTGCTGTTCATGCTGGGAGCGCTGATAATGGCCACCGGGCAGGTTTGGTATCTCATTTTCTTTGCCGTATACGGAGTCGACTCCGTCCTGACCATAATCCACCGACTGATGCTGCATGAGAACATATTCAAGCCACACCGCAAACACGCCTATCAGATTATGGCCAATGAGCTTGGGATGCCCCATACTTTGGTGTCGACAATATACTTCGCATTGCAGACCACGATATCACTTGGGGCTCTCTATCTACACATCAACGAATGGGTCTACTTCATTTCGGTGATCGCAGTCCTGTCGGCCGGATATACAGTTTTCCAACGGAAATATTTCCATCTGCACCTCGAATATCTGAAATCTAAAAATAAATTATGATTATCGACGATAAGCTTCTGAATCAAGTTTCGCAACAGGCCCGCAAATCTGAGCGGCTGCGAATGAACTACAACCTTCATGAATCGCTCGATGCAAAGGCACAACGTCTTTTCAACGCGCTCGAACCGGGGACACATCTACCGGTACACCGTCATCGCCACACTGCCGAAACCTACATCTTGCTTAGGGGACTGATCAATGTCATGTTCTACGACTCCGAGGGCAATGAAACCGAACGGTTCACATTGAATCCATCGGAGGGCAACTACGGAGTGCACATTCCGTCAGGCCAATGGCACACTCTCGAGGTCATCGAGCCGTCGGTGATATTCGAGGTGAAGGACGGCCCCTACACTCCCCTCTCACCCGACGACATAATGTCCATCAAGCGCTAGCAGAGAAAAATCAATCCTCTATTATAAATAACACATTATAATACATGGAACAATCTCTTTTGTTACGACATTAGAGTGTAATGAATTCATTCATTGAGGCACAAGATGAAAAATCATATACTGAGTTTTCGTCTTGTGCCATTTTTTATCTATCTTTGCATTCCGTTATGATATACGGTTTTGACAACGACAAATATCTGAAAATTCAGTCCGAACACATCAAAGAGCGTATCGCCAAGTTCGGAAACAAGCTCTATCTCGAGCTTGGAGGTAAACTATTCGACGACCATCACGCAAGTCGTGTACTCCCCGGATTTCAACCCGACATCAAGTTGCGAATGCTGAGCCAGCTGCGCGACCATGCCGAGATTGTGATCGTTATCAGCGCACTCGACATCGAAAAAAACAAAGTGCGTCAGGATCTGGGCATCACCTACGACATGGATGTGCTTCGCCTCCGAAATGAATTTCAGCAACGAGGATTCATGGTAAGTTCAGTGGTAATAACCCATTACAACGGCCAGATAAGCGCTGACTCGTTCCGCAGCCGACTAGAGCGCATGGGCATCACCACCTATTATCACTACACAATCGAGGGTTATCCCAACAATGTGGGTCTTATTGCCTCCGACGAGGGATTCGGAAACAATGACTACATCGTCACCACCCGTCCGTTGGTAATTGTAACGGCACCCGGACCCGGCAGCGGAAAGATGGCAGTGTGCCTTAGCCAGCTTTACAACGAGCACAAGCGCGGCATTGAAGCCGGATATGCTAAATTTGAAACATTCCCCGTGTGGAATCTTCCACTGAAGCATCCGGTCAACATAGCCTACGAAGCTGCTACGGCCGACCTCAACGATGTAAACATGATCGACCCCTTCCACCTCGAAGCCTATGGGAAGACTGCAATAAACTACAACCGTGACATAGAGATATTCCCTGTACTAAACGCCTTGTTTGAAGGCATATACGGCGAAAATCCCTACAAATCGCCCACCGACATGGGCGTAAACATGGTGGGTTTCTGCATCAGCGACGACGAAGTGTGCTGCGACGCATCCAAGAACGAAATCATACGCCGCTACTACACCGCCCTAAACCGACTGGCGTTAGGTGACGGCAGCGACAGCGAACTCAATAAAATCGCATTGCTCTTCAAGCAGGCAAAGATCGATGTGTCCTACCGCCGTCCTGTAAAGGCAGCCAAGGATCGCGCCGCACTCAGCGGCAAGCCATGCTCGGCAATCGAGCTTGCCGACGGCACCATCATCACTGCCGAGTCGGGTGAGCTTCTCGGACCGAGCGCCGCATTGATTTTGAACACGATAAAGCATCTTGCAGGAATCGACCACTCGATAAAACTGATTCCGCAGCAGATGATAGAACCGATACAGCACACCAAGCTCAACTATCTGCGCAGCCGTAATCCGCGACTCCACACCGATGAAGTATTGGTGGCCCTGTCGGTACTCAGCACGCATGACGAAAACTGTCGCCGTGCGCTTGAAAAGCTTCCCGAACTAAACGGATGCCAGGTTCACTGCACCGTAATGCTCGGCGAAGTCGACCACAAGATATTCAAAAAACTCGGCGTAGGTCTAACCTGCGAACCTGTATTCAAATAGATAATCAACCATAACAAAACGCATATTCCGTTCGCCGGTGAACGGAATATGCGTAATTAATATAACCATGAATCTAACGAAATTCATCACTCCGGTCCTATTCATCACACTTGCCGGAAACATTACAATGGCACAGATCATGCCCTGGGAAAACCGCAGGGAAAACGATGACAACCCATTCACTCAGAGTGCAAAACAAGAAGTACGCAAAGGGCATCTGCTACTTGAGGATGTCGTCAACGGCAACCTCGTGCCCACACGTGGCAGCGGAGCTATAGACTGGATGAAGGACGGTGAGCGCTACAGCCGTCTTGAACCCAATGAAGCTACCGGCGGGATGGATGTCGTTGCCTATCGTGCCAAGGACAACCGTCGCGAAGTCATAATACCGTCGTCGATGTTCATCGACAAGTCGACAGGAAACCACGTTCCCATAAGAAGCATAATCTGGAGCAACGACAATGACAAAGTGCTTGTCTACACCAACACCCGGCGTGTATGGCGCTACGACACCCGCGGCGACTATTGGGTGCTCGATCTCAACGACGGCACATTCCGTCAATTGGGCAAGGGCCTTCCCGAATCGTCGCTGATGTTCGCCAAATTCTCTCCCGACGGAAACAATGTGGCCTACGTGTCGCAAAACAACATATATGTCGAAAATCTCCCTACCGGCAACATCAAGCGCATAACCGACGACGGCAGCGACACGATAGTCAACGGAACATTTGACTGGGTATATGAAGAAGAGTTCGGCTGCCGTGACGGATTCCGCTGGAGCCCCGACAGCAAATACATCGCCTATTGGCAAAGCGACACCGAAGGAACCGGAACTTTCGACATCATCAACAATGTCGACTCAATCTACCCCACAATAATGCACTTCCCCTACCCCAAGGCCGGAAGCACCAACTCGGCGGTAAAGGTGGGTTACGTTTCAGCCTCGGGAGGCCCCACATCATGGATTGAACTTCCCGGCGACCCTCGCAACAACTACATCCCTCGCATGGAGTTCATTCCCGAAAGCAACGAGCTGTTCATTCAGCAGATGAACCGCCAGCAAAACACCAACAATGTGTGGATTGCGTCGCTTGACGATAACGCCCCAAGAAAAATATTCACCGACACTGATGCCGCATGGCTCGACACCAACGACAACATCCTGTGGCTCAACGACAACAGTTGGTTCACATGGGCAAGCGAGCGTAACGGGTGGCGTCATCTCTATCGCATAAGCCGCGACGGAAAGCAGATGGTGCCCATAACCAAAGGCGACTTCGACTACATATCGCCCGTAGGAACCGACCTTAAAAAGGGACTCGTCTACTTCATCGCATCGCCCGACAACTACACCCAACGCTACCTCTACAGCGCCGAGCTGTTTGGCGACGGCACTGTGAAGCGACTCAGCCCCGCCAATCAGGAGGGACAGCACCGCTACAACATGTCACCGACCGGAAAGTGGGCGGTACACACATTCAGCAACGCTGCAACACCGTCGATAATCGACATGGTATCATTCCCGAAACATCAGTCGGTCAGAACCATCGAGGACAACGCCGACGCTCGTGACCGCTACAAGGCATTGGGGCTAAATCCCAAGGAATTTGTAAAGGTAAAGTCGGGAGAGCTCACGCTTGACGCATGGATGATAAAGCCTGTCGACTTCGATTCAACCAAAAAATATCCCGTAATCGTGGAAGTTTACGGCGAACCGGCAAGCTCCACCGTGCAGGATGTGTGGGGAGGAGGCGACTTGTGGAATCAATACATGGCCAATCTCGGCTATATCGTTGTAAGCATCGACAACCGAGGAGCCAATGTGCCGCGTGGCCGCGAGTGGCGCAAATGCATCTACGGTGAAGTGGGCACATTTGCGTCGGAGGATCAGGCCCGTGGAGTGCAGGACCTTGCCCGTCAATACTCATTCATCGACTCGACGCGAGTAGGCATAACCGGATGGAGCGGAGGCGGCAGCCAGACTCTGAACTCCATGTTCCGTTACCCCGACATATTCCACACAGGAATAGCGATAGCCTTTGTAGCCGACCAGCGCACCTACGATACCATCTATCAGGAACGCTACATGAACACCCCGCAGGACAACCCCGAGGGATATGTGAAGGGCTCTCCCATAAGCCATGTCGAGGGACTTAAAGGCAATCTGCTGCTAATTCACGGCACAGGCGACGACAATGTTCACTACCAGAACTGCGAGCTGCTTGTCAATGAGCTCATACGCCACGGCAAGATTTTCAGCCAGGTAAGCTATCCCATGCGCAGCCACGGCATCTATGAGCGACCGGGCACCACACTGCACCTTCGCAAGACAATGGCAAAATATTGGCTCGACAATCTCCCGGCAGGTCCCCGATAAAAATAAACTGCACCCCAAAAGTTAGACACAAAACTTTTGGGGTGCAGTTCAAATATTGGGGAGCGAGATTTTAAAATTTTGCGGGATAAAATGGGCTTCGCGACATTATGGGGTGAAATCGGGGATTTCGGCGCATTATATTTGCTGAAAAAAAGTAATTATGGAAAATACAGCAACTAACTCACCGAGCCGCCGAGGCAAAAGCCTAAAATTTGATCAGGAATGGAAGGACGCAGTCGACCGTCTACCCAAGCATTACCGTGACGAAATATGCGCCGCAATCGAAGCCTATCAGCGCGACTTGACTGTAATCGAGGTTACACCCGGCGTGCCAAGAGCCATATTCATGCTCATCATGCCCACAATCCGCCGCCGCTATCGCGCACGTGAATTGCGTCGCCTTGCACGCGCCCGCAAAGCCGCCACCAAAGCTGCAAAATCCACTCCATCACGCCGCTGTGCATCCCGACAGGACAACGAAACGCAGCCTAAACCGACACAACAAGTCCCAAACCGACAACCAAAGCCCCCAAAACCCCAAGCCGCGCCCGCAGTCACGCAACAGGCCGCGCAGCCCAATCCGGCACCTTGCGAGCAGCCTCAAATAACACCATCCACCTCCCCGACAACAACTGAAAACGGTCCCGGCAAAAGCACACTCGAGAAACTGCTGCGCCACAAGCACTCCTGTCACAACCGCAAGAAACACCGTCGCCATTAACCGTGGCAACCGCACATAACGGCACAACCCGCAATCAGGAAGCATCCTTTCATCCGGTCTATGCAACGATGCAATCGGGGCGACAATGCTATAATTTCCAACAAAAAGTAAAATTTATTTGCCTAAATGTAAAGTTTTATTTACATTTGCATCGTTGAATAAATAACCTAATAACCCCGGATTATGAAAAATATTCTTTTTCCCAAAGGATTCCGCACAATCGGATGGCTGCTCTTTATCCCTGCAACCATAATGGGCATACTCATCTATATGAATCTATGCTCTTTATCAGGAATCGCGGAAACAGTGGTCAATGATGCAGTAATAATAGGCATTGCACTTGGCGCCGTGTTTATTGTGTGCTCAAAGGAGGTCAACGAGGATGAAATGACACGCTCCATAAGGTTGGCCGCACTACTTAATTCACTATACATCTATGTGATTCTGCTCATCACAAGTACACTGCTGATAAACGGAATCGCATTCATGGAATTTGCGATCATAAATCTCGTTTTGCTCCCGATGATTTATGTCCTTATTTTCCGGCTTGAAATGTACCGCTACAACAAAATATGCGACGATGAAGAACAGGATTAAAGTCGAGCGGGCAGAAAAAGACATAACTCAGCAACAGTTGGCCGAAGCGGTGGGAGTAAGCCGACAGACGATTGTTGCCATTGAGAAAAACCGGTTTCTCCCCTCAACCCCTCTCGCACTCAAAATAGCACGGTACTTCTCCAAGCCCGTCGAATCGATATTTATTCTCGAAGACAACGATTAAAACTTAACAAGATGAAAAGCAAAGTACATTTTTCAACCTACTGCACCATAATAACGATAGCAGTACTCGCACTATTTGTTGTAGGTATAGTATCAACCCGCAATGAATCGCCCAAGTGCCTGATTTTATGCATAATCACTGCATTGGCCACCCTCGCGGGCCTATACTATTGTCCGATAAGCGTCGCTGCCGACTCCAAGTCGGTCAAGATTCATCGGCTCTTGTCGGGCGACAAAACATTTAATTATTCCGACATTGAATCAATCGACACCTTCTATCCCTCGCCCGGAGCATTAAGACTGTGCGGAAGCGGAGGTTTCTTTGGCTATTAGGGATATTTCAGCGACATCATCATCGGCCAGTATTTCGGTTACTATGCCGACCGCAGCCAGAGTTTCTGCATAAAGCTGAAAAACAAGAAGCAATATGTACTAAGCTGCGACAATCATATAGAGATGGTGAGATTCATTCGTAACAGCTTGAAATAGCTGTCGTTACGACACTGCCACAATTACGGATACAGGCACATAGGCATGTAGCAATGTCGTTGTCGTCCTGTATCCGTAATCGTTTAATGATTTTCTCGCCTCGTTAAAGCGATTTCAGTATTATTGAATTGGCTCGGTCCACAACCGCGGTGTCGAGCGATGCGAGATATATGCGAGTGGTGGTTTCACTGTCATGCCCCATCCCCTCACTTATCACGCTTATGGGTATTCCCTTTGATTTTGCCGCCGAAGCCCAGCTGTGTCGCGCCACATATAGCGTCAGCGGAATGTCGGCATTTATCATCTGGGCTATCTTCTTTAGGCTGCGGTTTATATTGTAGCTCATGTTACGGTAGGCACACCGCTCGTTAATCCCCGTATTGCGTATTATAGGCAGCAGATAGCCCGCTCTCGATTCAGGATATTTATCGATCACAACCTGCATCTCCTTGGTCCACTCTATAGTCAAGCGCTGCCCCGTCTTACGGCGACGATAGAGCACATGGCCGTTCCTCAAGTCGCTCTTCCGCAGAAACGCCATGTCGATAAAGCTCATTCCGCGCAGATAGAAACTCATTAAAAACATGTCACGCGCATAGTCAAGAGCCGGGCACAACGACAGGTCAAGCGCCTTGATTTTCTTTATCACAGCCAACGGAAGAGCTCGCTTAACGGTCTTGTCGATTCCGGTGTAAACGTGACGAAACGGGAACGACTGCTCAATAAGATCCTTCTCAACGGCGCGATTGTAAACGGCGCGCAAAATTCTCATGTAAAACGAAATTGTGTTGGGTGTAACGCCACGGCTATGCAGATATGATTCATAGTACTCGACAATATCCGATGTTATGCCGTAAAGCATAATCTCATTTCCCATGAAATAGTGTCCCTTGGCCTTGGAGATGTCGATAAACTTCGTGAAACTGTTCAATGCCGATATATAGGTTTCGGCTGTCCTTATCTTTCCGTTCTGCTTAAGCTTTACGATTATCTCACCCATGAAATTGAGCAGCGAACACTCCTGTTCATATCGCTGAAACTCATTCACGATGTCGGAGGCACTAAACAACAACCCTTTCGTTTCAAATCGCTTTACAATTCTGGACAGTTGTTCTATGTCACGATTGATATTTTCCCTGATTGAAATGACTACGGGATATCGCTCCGACCTCATGGTCGTAACTACCGTCGAACTGCTGTCGCTCCATTCCGAGGGATATATGCGATAATCGGTCGGCAAACGACGCACCTTGCGGTCATGAATAATCTGATAGTAAACAGCTCCCACATTGCCGTCTACAGCGGATGATCTGAATTTTACCTTTACTGATGCCATAATCAAAATGCTTTATGTATTTTTAGATGGTTGATTTAATCACATAAAGCTAATTCCCACAATTCATTGAATCGCAGGAATACAGGCACTTGCTATAGTAATGTTTAGATCAATCGGTCGAGATACTCGGGGACAATAATATTGTCACAAAAATAAATGTTTTATTTCAATTCGACAAAAAATCGATATGATTTTACCGAAATCATTTATCATGATTCCATCTTGGAGTCGATGAACACAAAGCGCAAGAACGAAGCCGACAACGCAACCACGGCCACAGCGGCCACCACCATGTTTAAAGTCGTCCATGAGAATATCGCTCCCATCATCCAGGCTCCAAGCAACAGTCCGCTTAAATAGTTTACAAATCGGTCCCACGTGCCTGAGCATGGCTTCACGGGCAGATGCTTTACAACAACCAATGCTATCCACACAATCCATGTAATCAACACCGCTGTCGCCGCACCTATCACCGCCACTGTAGCGAAGTCGACTTTGTTAAAATCAATCATGGGCGAAAACGAGAGCATCGTCATAATGTAAAGCATACAGTATGTCGAAATGCGGGCATCGAGAATCGACATCAATAGCGTCGACTTACTTAATATATCAAATGAATATAACTTTCGTTCCATAGCATCGGTAAATTACTTTTTCACAAAAGTAGACATTTAAATCGTAATCACAAATATATGCAATTGGAAATTGTCACTACTCAAGACGACGCCTCTGGAAGAAGTAACGGGTGACCAACAGGAACAGCACGGCTCCGGTGCCCTGCATAGCCGCTGCGACCCAGAACGCAGCTTCATAGCTGATATATTCGGCCATGAATCCGCCCACAAGGATGCCTATGCCCATTCCGAGATCCCAGGATATCAGGATGGATGAATTGGCTGTACCGCGCTGATCATGCCGCGCCACTTTTATGAACATATTAAGGAAGGCGGGATACATCTGTCCGTTGCCAAGTCCCACAAGCAACGCCGACAGATAGTAGCTCCATTCACCGAGCGACAGTGCGAAGAGAGTGAATCCTGCAAGCGAGCACAACACTCCGCGGGCGCAGTTCTGCGTCAGCTTCCCGGCACGTAACGCCTTTGAGCCGAAGAGTCGCGACACAAACAGTCCGCCCGACAGTATCATGAAGAATATACCCGTTCCGTCGGTTATGCCAAGCTCCTCCTGGCCGTATATGGCCACGTAATTGCTCATTATGCCCCAGCACAACCCGAACAATGATATGTTTACAGCCATCAGCCATGCACGCCCCAGGAAAAAGTGATCGAGGCTCAGCTTGGGCTTGTTGAGCACTATCTCACGCTGTGGAATCTTTACTGACGATGCGCTGCAGAATCCCGCCAACGCCAGTGCCAGTGCTATCCAGAATAGAAGCGAGAAATTTCCGGTAGCCGAATATATGTATATTCCTATCGACGGAGCCACGGCCATGGCAAGATTGTTGCTCAATCCGTAGAAGCCTATGCCTTCATTGCGCCTCGACGACGGAAGCACATCGATAGCCACGGTGCTGTTGGCCACGGTGGCCGCGCCGAAAGGGATGCCGTGCATTGTACGCACTATGGCAAACATCAGCAACGTGCCGGCCCCAATGTATCCCGCAAAGCAGATGAAGAATACAAAGAAGCACAGCATCAGCACTTTCTTGCGATTGAAGCTGTCGACTATGAATCCGCTGAAAGGCCTGATAAGAAGCGTTGCCACGACATAGCCCGACAGCACAAGTCCTATCATGTCCTTATCGGCGGCAAACTGTGCATCAAGATATATGGGCAGCAGCGGAGTGAGTATGTAGAAGGCAAAAAAGAGCAGGAAATTGCTGGTCATCACCTTCAGGTAATTGGGGTTCCAAAGCCGTTCCGACTTCAGCGAGTCGGATGTGGTTGATTCGCAAGCACTCATAGGTCACATAATGATAACCGACAACAATCATGTCGGCACGATATTGTCTTATCAAAAATGAGGCCACCGACAATACAGTCGGCAGCCTCGTATAGAAAAGTTGAGATTGTCTATTTTACTTAAGAGCGGCCTTAACAGCATCGTTAGGCACCATCTCTTCCTTGAATACATAAGCGCCGGTCTTGGGTGACTTCTCCATCTTTATAACCTTGCTGTATGTACGTCCTTCACCTTTTTGCAGTGATGCTACGGTTTTCTTTGCCATATCTTAGAGGGGGTTATTATTTAATTTCTTTGTGAACGGTTACTCGCTTGAGAATGGGGTTGTATTTCTTCAACTCCAGGCGGTCGGGGGTATTCTTTCTGTTCTTGGTGGTAATGTAACGAGAAGTGCCGGGCATACCGCTTGCCTTGTGCTCGGTGCATTCAAGAATCACCTGTACTCTATTACCTTTAGCTTTCTTTGCCATAATACCTTAGAATTCTAAAAATTTAATATCCTTACCAGTTAAATAACCCTTCTCGGCAGCTTGCATCATAGCAGCGTTAAGACCGAGCTTGTTGATAGTGCGAAGACCGGCAGCTGAAATAGTAAGACGAATCCACGCCTGCTGTTCAACCCAGAAGAACTTCTTCTCGAAAAGGTTGACATTGAACGCGCGCTTGGTGCGACGCTTGGAGTGCGACACATTATTGCCCACCATTGCTTTCTTGCCTGTGATTTGACAAATCTTTGACATGGCTGTTTTTATCTTTTGAGTTCGTTATTTAATTAACTTTGGTTATATGGCCGCCATCTCAGTTCTCATATCATTGCTAAGTGCATCATTCTCAACAACTTTACAGGATGAGCCATAAAACAGGTGCAAAGTAACTAAATTTTTCCCACCTATGCAAGTTTTGCCCGCTTTTTTATTGATAATTTATTATCGGGCATGTCGTTTAAAGTATCCGCGCAACACGGTAGTTTGACAGTTGCATTTTCATGAATCTTTTTTGCTGGCACGCTTGCACGTGTCAAATTTTATTACTATCTTTGTAGCACCGTGTAGCAATCAACGGCAGGGCGGCATAATATGAAGCTGAAAATAACCAAGACAAAAAAGACTTCCATCCTTTATGTACAGAAGGCATACAGGGACAAGAACGGCAAAAGTACCTCAAGAATCCATGAGCGCCTTGGAACGCTTGAGGAAGTTCGTCAGAGATGCGGAGACAGAGATCCTGTTGAATGGGCCAGGGGATATATCGCCAGGCTTACGGCACAGGAGAAGGAGGGCCGGCAGGTGATAATATCACGTCTGTCGCCCACAAAGCTTATTGAAAAAGGCGAGGCTCAGAGTTGCGAGAGCGGATATCTGTTTCTTAAACGGCTGTACCATAAGGTCGGGATGGACAGGATATGCGAGGCAATCTCACGTAAACATAAGTTCGACTTCGATTTCAACAAAGTTCTGGAGCTGATGGTCTACGAACGGCTTTTGAGACCGGCTTCAAAACTAGGTAATTATCGCAGGAGCGGAAGCTATATCGAGCCTTTTGATATAGAAAAACAGCATATCTACAGGAGTCTGGATATCCTGGACAGACACGGTGAATACATCCAGAAGAGACTTTTCCTTAATTCGTCAAAGGTTGTCGAACGGGATACGACCGTCATGTACTATGACTGCACCAACTATTTTTTCGAGAGAGAATCTGCCGATCCGGACTATGTGACAGACAAAAAAGGGAACGTTCATGAACGTATACGCAAGTACGGAGTCTCCAAGGAACATCGACCGAACCCCATCGTACAGATGGGTATGTTCATCGACAACTCCGGCATGCCGGTTGCGATGTGCATCAATCCCGGCAATGCCAACGAACAGACTACCTTGATTCCAACTGAAAAGATTATAGTTGAGAAGATGGGGGTCAGCAAGATTGTAGTCTGTACAGACGGAGGTCTCTCTTCTGAAGGCAACCGGTCATATAACTCCACAGCAGAAAGATCATTCATAACGGTGCAGTCAATAAAGAAACTGGAGGATAATCTCAGGGACTGGTGTCTGGAACCGACAGGATGGAAACTTGTAAAGTCCGACACGGTACAAAAAGACAAGCGGTACCGGGATGCAGACGAGGATGAACTGGAGTTTGACCTGACTGATGCCGATACTGCCCGTTATTACGGAGACCGCACTTTTTATCGCGAGCGTTGGATTGTCAATGAAAAGACAAAGTTCTCTCAAAGATTGATTGTGACATTTTCATACAAATACCGCGACTACCTCCGATTCCTGCGTCAACGCGAGATTGACAAGGCTGACAGCAATGCACGTGGAAACAGGACATTGACCAAATCTTATAAGAGCCCTGACAGGTTCCTTTCCGAGACCTACGCCACAGAAGACGGCGAGGTTGCGGTATTCAGAACCGTCTCCCTGAATCTTGACGCCATATCAGAAGAAGAAAAATATGACGGCTTCTATGCGATATGTACGGATCTGTCTGACAATGTGACGAAAATCATCGAACTGAACCATAACCGCTGGGAGTCGGAGGATGCCTTCAGGGTCATCAAGACTGACTTCAAGGGTCGACCCGTCTTCGTCTGGACGGCGGAACACATAAGGGCCCACTTCATTGTCTGCTTTATCACACTACTGCTCTTCAGAATAATGGAAAAGGAACTGAACTATAAATACACATCCTCCGCTATAATTGAGAAACTACGGTCAATGACTATGAACATAGTCAAGGGAGAAGGCTACAAGCCTAACTTCACACGGGATGATCTTACCGATGACCTACATGCCAAAGCCGGCTTCAGACTCGACACCGAGATTGTTACTCGTCAGAAAATCAAACAGATTATTGCTAATATTAAAAAAGGTTAAATATAGATAACCCCATTCCAGTGCTACATATATAGACCCTTTTGCACATGGCTTCACGCCAATGTACAAAAGGGTTTGCTCGTTTTTGGACTGTAAAAGATGGGTAACTAAATTTTTCCCACCTATGCAAGTTTTGCCCGCTTTTTTATTGATAATTTATTATCGGGCATGTCGTTTAAAGTATCCGCGCAACACTTCGGCGCTCTCTTCGGCTGGTGTGTGGACGGCCATTATGGACGGTCGGTCGGAAACCTCCATGAAATTTTGGAAGTTATGCCTCAACGACTCTTCCGAGTCGGCTTCAAAGTATCGGAATCCGTAGGCCTCGGCCATCTGTTGCAACGGAAAATGTCGCTTCACCACAAAGTACTCCTCAAGCTCGGGCTGATTGGATGTCGACGAAATGAAGCGGAATATACCTCCGCCGCCGTTGCACATTACAATCATCTTGAATCGCGGCGGTATGCAGTCGACCGTCAACGCGCCTATGTCATACTGAGCGCTCATGTCACCGGTAATCAGCACCGTAACGCCGTCATAAACTGTCGAGGCGCCTATCGCCGTCGATGTGCATCCGTCAATTCCGCTTACACCACGGTTGCAGTCGCTGCGACGAATGTCACGCGACGAAAAGAGTTGAGCGTAACGTATCGAGGTGCCGTTGGAGAGCTGCAGGTTGCAGTCATGGGGCAACATCGACATTATTACTGACATGGCCGACATGTCGCTCCAAGGGATTGATGACACATACTTGTCGTGGAGCTGTCGCGCCTCCCGGGCCACCTCATGCCATCGTGCCGAGTAATCGCTGTCGACGCTTTCGCGCATTGCATCGGCAATCTGCGCGAAAAACGAGCCCGCCTCCATGTCGATGCGCAATGTAAGCGACTGAAAGCAGTCGATAGTATTGTCGGTCATGCCTACATGCCAATGCTCGCCCACCCTGTAATTGCGAAGATACTGCTTGACGAAACGTGACACCAGCGCGCCTCCGAAAGTTATCACCACATCGGGAGTGAGGCTGCGCTTGCCCTCGTCGTCGAGAATGCTCAAGGTGGAGTCAATCGAGTCGATGAACAGTCGGTTGTGTATATTGGCGATGCTTTCACACAGCACCGTTACATTAGGCATCATGGCAAGCCTGCCGAGCGACTCGTTTAGAAGAGTGTCAGGCTTGTGGAAACCGCCTATGACAAGAACCTTATTGGGCGACGACAATCGCTCGACAAGGTGCGTCAGCTCACTGTCGGTCAATATGCGTCCGGGGGCCACATGTCCTATGAACCGTTCGGTCCAGTGCGTAGCCTCAGCGGGTTTTCTCACGTTAAGAGGCTCGTCAAGCTGCAGATTTATGTGTACGGGAGCACGTCGTCCGCTCAAGGCACACAACATGGCGTCGTTTACCACCCTGTTGACATACCATCGCGAAGTGTCATTGTCACACCGTGACGGGATGTTGTAGCTGCGCTTCACATAGTGTGACAACGCCTCATACTGGCGAAGGGTCTGGCTGTCATCCTGGTCGATCCACTCCATCGGTCTGTCGGCCGACACTACGACAATCGGAAGCTTGCGATAGTAGGCTTCCGCTATAGCGGGCGCATAATTCAGGACGGCAGTGCCCGAAGTACACACAAGCGCTACGGCACCGTCGACAATCGAAGCCTTGCCGAGAGCGATGAACGCGGCACTACGCTCATCGATCACAACCGTCTTCTCAATCGCGTCACATTGCGCCAATGCAACAACGAGCGGAGCGTTACGCGAACCCGGCGATATGACAACATGCCTCACACCGTGCTTGACAAGCAACGACACAAGTATCAAACAAGAATCCTTATCGGTAGTCTTCATAACGTGTGACAATATTTTTAAGCCATGCAAAGGTAGTCATTTTTTGGATTTGCACCTCGTTCATCAACCTCACTACTGACAAAATCGTTATATTTGCAGTGAAAACATAAAATTCAAGTGACAATGAACAACGGATATATAAGGGTGGCATCAATAGCACCAAGAGTAAATGTGGCCGATGTAGACTACAACGTAGTGCAAATCATCGACATGGCACGAAAAGCCGCCGATGAGGGCGCGTCCATAATCCTGTTTCCCGAACTGTCGATAACCGGCTATACTTGCGCCGACCTGTTTCATCAAAGCCCGCTGCTTAATGCCGCAATTAACGGTTTGTCACGGATTGCCAAGGCATCAACAGGCATTGATGCGCTCATTGTAGCAGGCGCACCGTTACGTGTCGAGGGGCAGCTCTACAACTGCGCCGTAGCCATTAGCGGAGGAACTATAAGAGCCATTGTGCCGAAAACATATATCCCCAACTACAACGAGTTTTATGAAAAGCGTTGGTTTGCATCGCCCGATGCCGTCAACTGCTCCATAGAAACCACGCTCCCTGTCCAGGAGGCACCGATTCCGTTTGGCACCGATATTGTGTTGAGCGTCGACGACGCACTTGTTGGCATCGAGATATGCGAGGACCTGTGGACTCCAATTCCGCCGTCGACCCATGCTGCACTCAGCGGAGCGCAGATACTGCTCAACCTCTCGGCGTCCAACGACCTCATCGGAAAATATGACTATCTGCTCAGCCTTATAAAGCAGCAGTCGGCACGCAACATAGCCGCCTACGTATATTCGGGAGCGGGATTCGGAGAGTCGTCGACCGACCTCGTGTTTGACGGAAAGACCATAATCGCCGAAAACGGCACACTGCTTCAGGCCAACGCCCGATGGTCGACCGAGCCGTCATGTGTCATTGCCGACATCGACATCTACGCACTCAACCGCGACCGTCTTCACATAATGTCGTTTGGCGACACAGCCATGCGCGAACCCTCGCGATACCGCATTGTCGACTCACTCATCGACCAGCGCATCAACACCGACCTGTTGCGCAGCATCGATCCCCACCCCTTCGTCCCCGACAGCGAGCACATAGTCGATCGTCGATGCGAGGAGATTATCAACATCCAGGTAGCAGGACTTGCCCGACGCCTTTCGGCCACTCACACGAGCAAGCTTGTGATAGGAATTTCAGGCGGACTTGACTCCACGCTTGCCCTGCTTGTTGCCGTACACACCTTCGACCGACTGAAACTCGACCGCAAGGGATTGGTGGCAGTGACAATGCCGGGATACGGCACCACCGGACGAACCTACAACAACGCCATGACATTGATGAAGGCTCTCGGCGTCACAATACGTGAAATATCAATCGTTCCGGCTGTGGAGCAACACTTCAAGGACATAGGCCACGACCCGGCACAGCACGATGTCACCTACGAAAATTCGCAGGCTCGCGAACGCACCCAGCTGCTCATGGATATTGCCAACCAGATTGGAGGAATGGTACTCGGCACGGGCGACCTTTCGGAACTTGCATTGGGATGGGCTACCTACAACGGCGATCACATGTCGATGTATGGCGTGAATGCAGGCGTGCCCAAGACGCTTGTTAAATATCTTGTGAGATGGTTTGCCATACGCACATCCGACAATGACGAGCGCACCGCCTTGAACGACATAATCGACACCCCCATAAGCCCCGAACTGATTCCGGCCGACAGCAAGGGCAACATCAAGCAGAAGACCGAGGACCTCGTAGGCCCCTACGAGCTGCACGATTTCTTCCTCTACTACACGTTACGTTACGGATTCTCGCCGCGCCGCATCTATTTCATGGCATGTCATGCATTTAACGGAGTGTACGATTGCGCGACAATCAAGCATTGGCTCAAGACCTTCTGTCGCCGATTCTTCAACCAACAGTTCAAGCGCTCATGTCTGCCCGACGGACCCAAGGTGGGAAGCGTGTGCCTCTCTCCCCGAGGCGACTGGCGCATGCCCTCCGATGCATCTTCGGCATTATGGCTTGCCGAGTGCGACGAGCTTTAACGGACTGTTACTCGATTATTTTGGCCAGCAAGGAGTTTCCGATGCAATCTGCGGTATCGTCGAAGTATGATATTGCGGATTGTATCCTCTTGTGCGCTGTGAATCGTAATCCTTGAGCAGTATCATCGCATACTTTCCGAGAATCAATATCGCCACAATGTTGACAAGCGTCATCAGACCCATCGACAAATCGGCGAGAGCCCACACGAAGTCAAGCGGCGACACTGCGCCAATAAGCACCATTGCGCCCACACACAACCGATATATCACTATCAACGTGCGGCTCTTGTAGATGAAGTGCAGATTGGTTTCTCCGTAATAGTAATTTGACACGATGCTCGTAAAGGCGAAGAAGAATACTGCTATGGCTACGAATGTCGAGCCTATCTGCCCCACTTCGCTTTCAAGCGCCATCTGCGTCAACTCGATGCCCGACGCTCCGTTCTCGAATATCCCGCTGCACAGGATTATGAATGCGGTGCATGAACATATAAGAATGGTGTCGGTGAACACGGCAAACGATTGGATAAGCCCCTGCTTGACCGGGTGGCTGACCGATGCCGTAGCGGCGACATTAGGAGCCGAACCCTGTCCGGCCTCGTTGCTGAACAAGCCTCGCTTTATTCCCATCATCAATGCCATTCCCATTCCGCCGCCAAGTGCCGCACTGCCGGTAAACGCTTCGGTGAATATCATGTCGAGCACATGGGGAATCTTGTCTATATTCATCACGACAATAGCCAAGGCAAGCGCAATATAAAGCAGTGCCATTATAGGCACGACAATCTGGCTGAACTTGGATATTCGCTGAATGCCTCCGCATATAATAAGGAGCGTCATCACCGCTAAGATTATTCCCACGACAACCGGCGAAAAGCCGAACGACACCTTCAAGGCCGCCGAAATAGTATTGGACTGAACCGAATTGTAGGCGATTCCGAAGGTAAACGTTATCAGCACGGCAAACAGGATTGCAAACCATCGCCGCCCTATTCCATTCTGTATATAGTAAGCCGGACCGCCCATAAACGAGTCCTTGCCCTTTACCTTATACAATTGCGCCAATGTTGACTCGACGAAAGCCGAGGCCGAACCAAGTAATGCTATTATCCACATCCAGAATATTGAGCCGGCTCCACCTATGGCGATAGCGGTTGCCACGCCGGCAAGATTTCCCGTTCCCACACGGCTGGCGATCGAAACGGCAAACGCCTGAAACGAACTTACAGTGTGGTGCGTGTCACCGTCGGCCGACGAATCGCCGCTTTCACGCTTTCCCGACGAGCACAAGAGGCGAATCATCTCTCCAAACATCCTGAACTGTACGCCTCGGCTGCGCAATGTAAAATATATGCCTGTGAACAGCAGCAGAGCAATCAATACATAGCTCCACAATATGTCATTAAGCCAATCTATCATATTTCTTGGATAAAAGTGTGGTTAACAATCACCACGACATCAATCATTGTCGTGGGACAATCATTAAAAGCGTATCGGTCACCTCTTCGCGCTCAAGCAGCTTCCTGTTCTTTTCGTTCTCGCTCTCCTTCTTGTCATCATCTTTGTCGTTGTTCTTTTTCTTCAGTCGTCGAAGGAACGAGAATATATTGTCGAAATCACGCTTGAACATGATGCCTACACCCTGTGTTGTTAACGCTGATTTCACATAATAGTTTTGGTCGTTGTAGCGATTATAGGCTTTAAGGCGTATATTTCCCGATTTATTGAGCAGATATTCTATATCAAAGTCACCGATAAACGAGTTATTGTTAAGTGCCTTGTCGCGATAGCCGAAGTTTCCGTTGAAGAGCAGTCGGTTGTTGAGCAGATAACTCGACAGCGCAAGATCGACCTCCATATCGCTGAAATCGCCTTTGTCGCTTCGGAAGTTAGGAGCTATGCTCCAGTTATCGCTAAGCTGACCGAGCATCGAGCTCAATTGCGACGATATTGTCGACGATGCCACCGATACCAGCTCATTGCCCTTGGTTGTCGCACCCATATAGTCGGGTGTATAGAAGCGGTTCAGCGCCAACAGATATATTATCTGTCGGTTCATCATGTCCTCGGTGCTCACGATACTCCTCACCTTGCGATAGGTGTCCTGAGTCAATGTCGGAAATTCAAGGTCGAAGCTTATGTCGGGCTGCTGCATGTCGCCCGACACCTTCAGCAGCGCATGCACGGGAACATTTGTGCGGTTCAGGTCCTTGTCCTGTAGGAACGACTCGTCAAGGTCGCTGAGGTTGGCGTTTACCGAATAGACCGCCTGAATGTCAAGAGTGGCCGCAAGCGGGTCGCCATGGAACGCTATCGAGCTGCCCGGCTTTATCGTGAAGTCCTTTATTATTATATCCTGAAGCGTGAAGTTATAGCTTCCCTGGGTGAGCGCGTATGAACCAAACATCTTCATCTCGTCGTTGGCCGATTCATACTCTATTCTGAGGTTTCCGTTACCGCGTGCACGCATACGGTCGCCGCCTATCGGGTCCATGACAAGTATCATCTCTCCGTCGGGGTTGGCGGCAACCTGAAGATTCATTCGGTACACCGTCGCCTGCTCCTCCTCATCGTTACGCTTCGACAGCCTATCCTTCAATCGCTTCACTGCCGCTATGCGCGGATCCTCGCCGGCATACTTTATGTCACCGTCAAGCTCGGCACGGTCGCGGAACGTGAGGAATGTGTACTCGCCCGCCGCCTCCGTATCCGAAAGCACAAATGTAAACGTAGAGTTGGGCGCCGTGGATATGTTCACGTTTATGTCTATGAAGCCGGGGATTCCCTTTACAAATGCTCCTCCGTTACAGAAAATGCGGCCAAACCAGTCGGGGCTTATGCGCTCGGTGACATCAAAGCACAGGAAGTTACGCGCATCGGTCACCCTGAACTCAAAGCGCGGTTTCTTGAAACACTCATGCGTCACCCATCCGTTAAGCTGCGCCTTATTGCCGAATATATCCTTCAACACGACATCATGGAAGTCGATTCGTCCGGGAGTAAGATGAATTGAATCGGTGCATGAGTAGTAGGTATTCACAAAGTCGAGCTTCAGCTTAAGATCCTCGGCATAGACCTCGCCCACCATGTCGATATACTTGAATGTACCGTATAGACGCGCCTTTCCCGAAGCGTAACCGCTTACATCGGATGTAAACGCCTCCATGAACGGACGCATGAACCTCACATCTATCTTATCGGCCGAGAAGTGGAAGTCAAGCGAGTCGTTTAGCGGGAATATGGCACCGTCGATATAGGAGCTTCGACCGTTGGGCTGCTTTATCTCGGCCTTTATAGCCACACCGCGTGTGGCATTGTCCCACTCGCTCACTATGTCGGCATTGCCGAGCATGGCCTGATTGTAGCTGATGCGCTCCACGTGCAGTCCCGGAGTGCGCAGATGCGGCTCCTTGCTGAAAAGATTTGAGGCGTAGAACTTACCTGTAGCAATGCCGCCAAACATGGCGTTTCCTATGTCAAGAGTTTCAAATATATAGTCAAGGTTGACATCGAGCAGCTGAAGACACACCTCGTCGTCATCGTTATCCGATGCTACGCCGTCGATTTTTATGTATTGCTTGTCACGGCTTACATCAAATCCGTTAACGGCGACATACTTGTCATGCACGTTGATCGATGACGGATGCACGCTCCATATCGTGTCGTTAAACACCATCTCGCTGGGATTTATGGCAATGTCGGTTACAAGTCCACCCTCTTCGTCACGGGTGAATAGCGACGACAGCTCCACGGCACCCTTGAACAGACGGCTGCGGTCAATGCTCCAGTTCAATGCCACATCGGCACGGTCCTCATGAGCCGATCCTTCCAGCGTTATGGAGGCATTGCCCTTTTTGGTGGGATATAACGTTGTGAAGTATAAGTCGGCGTCATGTTCACGACCTCTTACATCGACACGCAGCGCGGTGTTGTCGATGAACTTATCCTTCTGCATCAGATAAGGAGCATCGATGTCAAGTGTAATGGTGGTGTCACGCGAATCTATCATTCCCGCAACCGTCACGGGATGCAATATTCTTACCGGAGAGCGGAAAAAGTTAAGCCACTCGGCAGTGGTTTCATTCTCCTTCAACTCGAGATTGAGCCTCATGTCAAGTGACGCTGGCTCCTCTTTCTTAGATTTCCGCGACTTTGTACGCTTGGTCGATTTTGTGGTTTCCTCGGCAAAAAACACAGGGAACACATTGCGCATTATACCACGGCCCACCGGCACTATGTCCTTAAATCGATAGTGGCCTTCGATGCGGCCGTCAATAACATCCGACTTTATGTCGATGAATTGCGGTGATGTAGAGCCCGATGCCTCAAGCGCGAAGTCGGAAAGCCTTATTCCGTTATCCGACTCGTTCACAAAACTGAAGTCACGCAAGTTTATGTCACCGTCCATGCTCTCGACATCGGCGCCGTTCAACGATGCCGTTACGACGCATGAAAGGTTGTATCCGTCATAGGCCGGAGTAAGATTCAAGGCGTGGGGATTGATGCGATTTATATCGGCGTGCAGGTCGCAGGAGTAATTGTCCTTTACGAAATCCATGCTTCCGGCAATCTGCATGTCGATGTTTTCGTCACGTGAAATCAATGTACCGCCAAGCAGCTTGTCATCAAGCGACAACGACATCTCTACATCGTCGTAAGTGTAGCCTTTGTAAATGAACCGCCCTATTACACCGTCAAGAGTGCCTGAAACACCCTTTTTGGTAAAATCGGCGTGAGCCTTAACGTTAAGGCCTATGGTGCCTATGTCACGCTTGCCTATCAACTCGCCCAATGAGAAATTTTCGGTAACCACCTCTGCGTTAACGCACGGCGAACCGTGTTCGTCAAGATGCTCGTAATCGGCATTGATGTCAAGAGTGCCGAGCGATGTAGCAGCCGTACCGTCAAATGCGGCATATCCCGGATAGCCGTTGAATGCTCCGCGCATATTGAAATTACCGATATTCAGTATAATCTCGGCAAGCTTGGGGCTCAGCGGCTTGAATGCACTTGCCAAATCAAGCACATCGGAGCCGTAGGCCGTGACATCAAACACCGGGAAGTCGATCGTGAGCGAATCGACACGGGGCAACCCGGCTACACCGCCCACAATATTTGCTTTCAAGCTGTTGTCGGCCGCATTCAGCATGAATCGATTCACGACTATGGAATCGACAGGGCCGTCGATGTCGGCATAAATTGACACCGGCATATCAAGAGGAGCCAGTGCCGACACAAGCGGCGAAAAGTCTTTGGGTGAGATGTGCGAGCCTTCAAGAATCGACAGGTTGAAGGGAATGCCGAGCAATCGCGACTTCAAGTCCTGCCATCCGTCATATTGCACCGAAAGCTCACCTAACCGGAGTTCCGACGACGGCATGACAAGAGCAAAGTCATCGACCTTTATTCCCAAGTCCGACACAAGGAATTTTCCCTTGAGCGACTCGATGCGCAACCCCGAACGCTCGGCAAGGGCAAGACGCTTGAGGTCAACCGAGTAATCGTCATTTTTAATTCGAGGAAGCAGTATGTCGGCCTTTATGTCATAGACCCGCAGATGGTTGAAGTCGAGAGTCCGGCCGGGTTTACGTTCGGCGTTAATGACATCATACGACACAGCGCCCTGGCGTATGACTATGTTATTGATGCGCAGGTCGTAGAATGTAGGGTTATCGTCATTCTTCGGTGGGTTCAGTCGGTCGATAATCGGCTGTATGTTAAGCGGAGCGTTTGACGAGTCGCGCGACAGACGCGCATCGACACCAATCAGCTCGGCAAACGAGATTACAACTCTGCCGTCAAAAATAAGCTTGCCAAGCATTATACCGGCGCCAAGTCGCTTTACGCGCAATGCCGTGTCGCCGGGTGCCACCTCAACAGTCACGTCATTTGCCGCCAACTTGTTGAACGGACTTATGTTCACCGAGCCTATGCTCACGTTGGCTCCGAGAAGCTGCGTAAGCTCACGCTCTCCTATGTGACATATATGTTTTTGCACCGACGGTAACGACAGCACTAAATATAGCATCGCAGGCACAAGGATGACTACCGCCAGAACGCTTACGATAATAGTACGTATTACCTTATATAATCGAGTCATTAAAAATCACTGAAAATCACTGCAAACTTACACAAAAACGCGCTAAAATGCCAATAAAAGGCCAACAAATTCACAAGTCACAGGCAAATACATTTGTCGACCCGCAATAGTTGCACTCAATTGTTTTGAAATAATTGAGCAAATAAATAACTTTGCATCCTGAATTTTGGTTATTATAACATGAGCATAATCATCCTTGGAATAGAATCGTCATGCGACGACACCTCAGCAGCGGTAATACGCGACGGAATCCTGTTAAGCAACGTAATAGCAAGCCAGAAAGTACATGAAGAGTATGGCGGCGTGGTGCCCGAACTCGCATCCCGCGCCCACCAGCAGAACATCGTGCCGGTAGTCGACACAGCCATCAAGCGGGCCGGAATCGACAAGCACGATCTGTCGGCTATTGCGTTCACCCGCGGTCCCGGTTTGTTAGGCTCGCTCCTTGTGGGTACTTCATTTGCCAAGGGTCTGTCGCTCGGACTCGGAGTTCCCATCATCGATGTGAATCATCTGCACGGTCATGTGTTGTCACACTTCATCCGCACCGAGCCCGACGATGTAGTTCCCGAATTTCCATATATATGCCTGTTGATTTCGGGAGGCAACTCCCAGATAATACTGGTCAAAAGTCCGTCGGACATGGAAGTGCTCGGACAGACAATCGACGATGCCGCCGGTGAGGCATTCGACAAGTGCGCCAAGGTCATGGGACTCCCCTATCCCGGCGGACCGCACATCGACCGCCTTGCAGCCGAAGGCGATCCCAAGCGATTCAAATTTGCCAAGCCGCACATCGCAGGCCTCGATTATAGCTTCAGCGGGCTGAAGACATCGTTTCTATACACACTGCGCGACAACATCAAGCTCGACCCCGACTTCATCGAGAAAAACAAAGCCGACCTGGCCGCATCGCTTCAATCGACAATAATAGAGATTCTCCTCGACAAGCTGCGCAAAGCAGTCGACATGACCGGAGTGAAGACCGTAGCCATAGGTGGAGGCGTGTCGGCCAATTCAGGAGTGCGAAAAGCCGTGGCCGACTACTGCGAGGCACGTAACCTGACCGCATTCATCCCTCAACGCACATTCACCACCGACAATGCCGCAATGGTGGCCATAGCCGGACACTTCAAATACCTTGACGGAATTTTCTGCAACTACGACGAGGCTCCCTACGCCCGAGTAAAGATATAAACCAAAACCGACATAAATGATGAACATTTCAATCATAGCCATAGGCGACGAGCTCCTTATAGGGCAAGTTATCGACACCAATTCAGGCGACATTGCACGACGCATAAATCCGCTCGGATGGAAAGTCAACGATGTGCAGGTCGTTGCCGACGATGCCGATGAAATAAAACGCGCCATCGATCGCGCATTTGAAACAAGCGACATCGTAATAACCACCGGCGGCCTCGGCCCGACAAAGGACGACATAACCAAAACCACACTGTGCCAATACTTCGGAGGCGAGATGGTCGAGAATCCCGATGTGCTTGAAAACGTAAAGCAGGTTATCGCCGACCGCGGCCTGGTGCTCAACGACCTTACAGCGCGTCAGGCCATCGTTCCGTCATCGTGCAATGTCATCCAAAACATCGTGGGCACAGCACCCATAATGTGGTGGGAGCGCAACGGAAAGGTTCTCGTGTCGATGCCGGGAGTGCCCTTTGAAACACGCGAAATGCTCGACGCTGCGGTTCTGCCAATGTTGATTGAGAAATTCCCGACCAATACGGCCATCGAACATCGCACGCTAATGGTGGTAGGCTACAGCGAGTCGCTGCTTGCCATGAAAATTGCCGACTGGGAGGAGTCGCTGCCTCCGTTCCTTCACCTCGCATATCTCCCCAAGCCCGGCCTTGTAAGGCTGCGCATCGACGGACAGCATCAGGACAAGGCTCTGCTGATAAGCGAAATCAACCATTATCACAACCATCTCGTGAAAATGCTGGGCGACAACGTGCTATTTGACGACGATGTACCAGTCGAGGAAATACTGCTGCTCGAGCTCAAAGCGCACGGCCTCACACTGTCAACCGCCGAAAGCTGTACGGGTGGCAACATTGCCCACCTGCTCACCTCGGTTCCGGGAAGTTCGGCAGTCTTCAACGGTGGTGTGGTCGCCTACAGCAACGATGTGAAGCGCAACATACTCGGAGTATCGGCACAGACTCTTGAGGAGTGCGGAGCTGTGAGCCGCGAAGTTGTCGAGCAGATGGTGATAGGCGCCTGCCAGGCAATGAAGTCGGATTGCGCCATTGCAACCTCGGGAATAGCCGGACCGTCGGGAGGAAGCGACAAAAAGCCCGTAGGCACCGTTTGCATAGCCGTAAAGACCCCCGGAGGCATTATCAGCATGAGCCATCACTTCCCCGGCAACCGTCAACGTGTGATAGTAAGGGCATCAATGACCGCACTGATTCTCGCAATAGAACAGATCCGCGCATTGCCTAAGCATCAGATTTCAAGCACAGTAGAGGAATAAGGATATTTTTATCTCAAATTTTTTACATTGCGCATTTGCACATCTGAAAAATTGATTGTAAATTTGCACTCGCTAACCGCAACAAGGTTCCTTGGCCGAGTGGTTAGGCGCCGGTCTGCAAAACCGTTTACAGCAGTTCGAATCTGCTAGGAACCTCAAAGGCTCGCTTTCGCGAGCCTTTTTTATTTTCCCCCGGTAGGGACGCGATACATCGCGTCCGCATCAATATCATCATTTGTCACCCCGTCCCTACGTTTCATTTTATACACCCAAAAAATTTCGGAACAGCATAAAAAAATTGTCGATGCAACCAAGATAGGTTGCATCGACAACAACATTATTCAACTATATGTGTCTGATGTTTGTAGTTGCGCACCTTTTTGCCCCGGGCAAGCCGGTAGGCTATGTAGAAATTTATCATGTTGTTGGAGCGGAAATTCGCATCGCTCCATCCCACGGTGTTGAGCGCGGGCGAGTAGCGATAGGTGTGTGCCTTGCCCGGCATGAAGTGTATGTCGGGGCTCCACAATACCGATAACTGCAGTCGGTTGTTAAGGAAGTTCTTCTGCAGGGCTAATCCGAATCCGTCGCGCAACTCCCAATAGCGCGACTGAGGAGTGATAGTGCTGCTTCCGATTATTCCGTAGCTGAGTACACAGTCCATCGCTATAGGGGCCACGCGGTAGATCATGTACCAGTCGGCTGTGGGAATCCACTTCTCGCGTCGGTAGTTCATGTAACGCGCCGTGGTTCCGGTGAGCGACCCGGCCAGTGCACTCTCCACCCTGTCGGAGAACCTCTTGTTGTAGTTGATGCGGAACTTCCACTGGTTGAAATGTCCATTTTCGGGAATGGTGACGGCATAGGGAATGCGCTCGCCGGAAGTTCCGTTCATGTAGGCAGCCTCGGTGATGTCGTAGATGGAGCCGTCGCCGTGGGTGAATGTAGTCGACAGCGTGAGCGAGCTGAAGAACGTGAGGTTGAGCATGACGCTGTGGGTGGTGGTGGCCTTCAGCGACGGATTGCCCGACTGGTACTCCAGCGAATCGGTGAACTGACCGTAGCCCGACATCTGTATGAGGTTGGGGCTCGACGAGCTTGCACTATACACCAGCTGTGTCACAAACTTCTTGCTCGGGCGCCAGAATGCGTTGGCCTGAAGTCGCGGCTTTACGCTCGTCGTGTGGGTGTCGCCCTCGCTGTTGTGGTACACAAACACTCCGACATTGGCGGTCAGCGACAGCTTGTTTGACGGGAAGTACTGCAGCGATGCGTAGGTTGTGCTGCTTATCACCGAGTTGTTGCTTAACACGATATCGGTGCCGAGGCGCTTCTCCTTGTAGTCCATCGAAAGCAATGTTTCCGACAGGTCGAGTCCCGCCTTGCCGCCAAAGAGCGTTCGGTAGGCGCTGAAGTTGCCCCAAAAATAATCGGAGCTTTTGCGGCGCAGGTCGTCGACCGAGTATCCGCTCGTGCGCGACACGTTGCGCTTGTAGTCCCATGCCGATGTGTTGTAGGTGAGCGAGGTGTTTATGTTCCACTTGCCCACAAGGCCACGGTGATATATTCCGAACGCCCATCCGAGGTAGTTGTTCTCAATCAACCGCGATATGTGTCCGATGGTGTCGCGCAGCACCGAGTTGATGTTGCCGGTGACCATTCGGCTTTTAAGCGTGCGGTCGAAACCGGTGGTGCTTACGCCAACCAGCGCCGACACTATGTGCCTGTCGTTTATGCGGTAGTCGACAGCAGTTTCGAGAGCCAGACTGCGGCGGCGCATCAAGTCGGTGGGATCCCTGGGGTCCTGCTCAAGCATGCGCTCCTCGTAGTTGTTGAGCGGGAATGTCCTGGTGGTGTAGGTCGACATTCCCGACTGTTCCCATTGCCATGAGGCGTCGGCCTGCACGTTCCACTTATCCTCGGTGTAGGTGAAGTCGGCCCACGGACTCGTCTTGTTGAAGTCCCTTCCCCGTCCGTTTACACCGTCGGGGCGTATCCACGTGTTGCCACCGATGTTGAACTCGGAGCCACGGTAGGTGGGGCGCGTGTGGAAGTTGATGAGCGCGTCGTAGCCCGAGTACTTTCCCGTGGGCTGGTGCACCACATCGATGCGGTCGAAGCGGTTGGGCGACTGCCGCTTTATGTAGTCGGCTCCGCGCTCAATGCTGTCGACGAGGAGCACGATGTTGCTCGACCCGAGATAGGTGAGATCATGGCTCACCGGGTTGTAGAAAGCCCCGTTGACCCGCATCAGTAGCTCGCCGGCCGTCCTGAGTCCCCGCTTCATATCCTGTGTTATCATATAGGAGTCGCGAGTCCCTCGGTGGCTTATCGTGCTTGCCTCGACCGTTACCTCATCGAGCGACACGGCGGGCTTTATGCTGTCAACATTCACCGAGTCGGCGGGAGCGAGGCTAATTTGTCGGGGTGAGGCGTTGCCCGAAGCATGGAGGTCGCACATCAGCAGACACGACACGATGAATGAAAATCATATAATCAATAATAGTGATGAATTTTTCATACAGGTTGAAGTTTTTTATTGCTGCAAAGGGAGTAAAATAAGTTTATCAATCAAAATTTTTCAGTGTGCAAAAAGTGTGCATTTTGCACATGAGCTATTCCGGCAGTGTGCAAAAAGTGTGCATGCTGATAGTTATTGCGCTGATGATTAATCATATAATTCAACATCATGCTTCGGGGTGTTGAAAATGGGATGAATGGTTTCATTGTCGTTTTATTTGCATACAAAGGAATGAATCGTTGTTTATATTTGCAAGTTTTCAATTTCGCAAAAATTCGCAAAGCTTAAGATTTAACAATTGTGAATTTCGCAAAAATTCGCAAAATCGGCTTAACTTGCTTGGTGTTAGTTGATAAGCCGTGAGGCGCGGGATTGCAGTTGTTATCATTTGTGTTTAATTTTTTCCGCAAATGAAGTTAAATGGGGTTATCTTCGCAAATTTTTTCCTTGACAAATCCTTGACAAGTTCATTTTGGGGGCCTTGACAGATTCTTGACAGAATGATAATCGTGCTTGTATTTTTTTCATATACGGAGTGATTTTTTTGTTTCTGCAAAGAGAGTTAAATTGGCTTTAATATCCAAATTTTCGATTGCGCAAATATTTCGCAAATGAAAAATGTTACAAATCGCATTTCGCAGATATTTTGCAGGGTTGTGGTAATGGGCTTGAGGATAGTGTGTTATGCCGAGGCGAGGATTGAGCGTTATGTTTCGTATGTAACAAATGGATAGGGGTGAATATTACCCGGGTTAGTGCCGAGTTGGAGGACAGAGGTTGCTGGTGCATGGGGTGCAACCCGCAAAGTGTTGAGGGACGAGGGGTCGTTCGCGTCCACGGGTAGGCCTACGGCCAACCCGCGGTTAAGTACAGGGTGCATATAAACAAAAGACTGCCGGCGAGGGGAATCCTCATCGGCAGTCTTTCTATATCAGGTTAAAATTCTATCGTTTATTCTTCCCAGCGAAGAACAGCACCGTTGCGGCGAGCGGGATCGGCTCCGGTGTAGTCCATCGAATAGGGACTTCCGGTTGTGGGGCTCTTGCCTACGTAACGGTGATTGCGCATCGACATGAGCATGAATTCACGGTTGAGATAGTCCTGCCACATGAACTCTTCGGCAAGATTTATGTCGTCGGTTAAACGAACATCACCCGGCAAACCGAATCCGGAGGAGAACACGTAACGACCATCGGCACACTGCAGAATCACCTTTCCGTTTCCACGGTCGATGACACGGAAGCGGGTCTGCGGCGAATCATTGTCGGCAGCCGTGTCATACATGAGTCCGTGGGGTGTGGCGTGCATCGGAAGACCGGTGGCCACGTTTATTATGCGGAAGGTCTTGCCAAACGGGATGTAACCGGTGCGGTCGGCCTTGGGTTCCTCCACGGTAAAGTTGTCAAACTCGGCATATCCACCGTTCTTTCCAAGCTTATTGAATGCAAACAGCGACAGGCGTGCGCCCTGGAATGTGATAAGCTGATAGCTCAAAGTCATTTCGCGTCCAAGCTGATGAAACTCTTTTCCGTCAAGTGAGTAGGCATAGTGTCCCTTATCGTTGTCGAAATCACCTACAAATCGCAACCATATACGGTTGTCGGGAAGCACGACGGGAGTGTCGATAGTGTCGTTGTCGAGCTGCTCAAACCAACGCAATGTGAGCGTCTTGCCATCCTTGACAATTCCGGCCCATGAGCATGGAACGTTTATGTTGCCGAGTCCGCACACATCACCGTCCTTAAGATTCTTCACATCAAGTTCTACAGTGGTTATTGACTCGGGGCCTATTGCACGCTGGGTGAGAGTGTTGCGGGCCCACATCAGCTGGTCGGCAGGCATTGTGCGCAATCGGAGCTTACCGCCGGTGAGGCTCCACATCTTGTCATCGGGATTGTGATTCCACTGCCACACACGGGCAAGGGTCTTTCCATCAAAGTTGTCGCTGCGCTCATAGGGAGCATGAGGCACTTCGGTGTCGCGATAGGGAGTGTTGGGCTTCAGCCATGTGCGGGGCGAGCGACCGAGATTTCCCTCAAGACCAAGCATGGGCCATCCGTCCTTCCAGGTGATAGGAGCCAGAGTCACGGTGCGTCCCAGCGAGTGGAAGTCCATCATGAGCAGTGCCCACCACTGACCGTCGGGAGTCGACACGATGCCGCCCTGATGAATGTTGGAAGCCCTCACCTTGTCGGGATCGGGAGGCGTGATGCTCACAGGATATCCGTCGGGCATGATGCGACCCTTAATCTCGGTCATGGGCGAAGCGTGGTAACCGAATGTTTCATCGGCCGTTATCACACAGGTTTCATAGGGTCCCCAGATGCTCTTGGAGCGCGAACAGAGTGTGCGTCCGTTGGGAACATAGTCGGTTGATATAAGATAGTACATTCCGTCAATCTTGTACATGTGATGGCCTTCGCCCACAGCACTGCCTTCGGGGATGATTACGCGCTCGGTTTCTTCAATCGGGCCGCTCATGTCGGGCTTCAGCTCGGTGCACTTCACCTCACCGTAGCCGTGTATTGCGTATATCTTGCCGTCATCGTCAAAGAGGACGCTGAGGTCGTAGATGCGACCGTTCATGTTAATGTGTTTCCACGGACCCTCGATCTTGTCGCTGACAAAGCACTGAAGCCCCTTGCCGTTGACATTGGAGTAGATGTAGAACTTGCCGTCATGATAGCGGATGCAAGGCGCCCATATACCCTGTCCGTAAATCTCTTTTCCATTCTTAAGCGAAAATGCATCGTCGTCAAAGTCAAACCGGTCGAAGCAGTAAGCCACATTCTCCCAGTTTACAAGGTCGCGCGAGTGAAGTATCACAAGTCCGGGAACAGTGTGCATAGTAGTGCCTACGAGGTAGTAGTCATCGCCCACGCGCAATATGTCAGGGTCGGAAAATTCATCGTACATCAAAGGATTGGTAAATGTGCCGTTGCCATTGTCGGCCGTCCATGATTTGGTCTGGGCGAATGCACCGATAGCCGAAATCAGGAGTGCAATAATTAGAACTGTCTTCTTCATAAAATAAATAAGGATATTAGAACTGTCTTCTTCGTAAATAGGTATTATGTGCAAATATAGTCACTAATCGCCAAATGAGTCCAATATATTAAGTAAAATTATATAATTATGCCACCATCTTCATTTATCATTAATATTTATAGAATATGATTAGCAAAAATATCATAATTTAACTATTTTTGCAGAATAACAATTAATGCCACTGTATGAAGAAATCTTTACTCCTTCTATTCTCCGCAATCATCACTGCCGGCTACTGTCAAGCCGAGCAATTAACCCCCGAGCAGGCGCTCGCCCGTGTCAGGACGGCCGCAGGACCTCAATCAAGAGCCGTCGACATGACGCGGATGTCAAATTTGGTCTACACGGCCAAGACCGACGACAATGCCGACCTGTACATATTCAATGCATCGGCCGGCGACGGATATATGATAGTGTCGGCCGACGACTGCGCAGCTCCATTGCTTGGATATACCGACAAGGGAGATTTCGACCCCCGCAACATGCCCGACAACCTCAAGGCATGGATTGAAGGCTACCAACGACAGATAGCTTGGGCTTCGGCACGCGGAATCCGCTACGAGGCAGGCTCATCGTCGTCACGCACCGAAGTGGCTCCGCTCGTGAAGACAAAGTGGGACCAAGGAGCGCCTTACAACAACAAATGTCCGCTCGTCGGGTCGACCCGCACCTATACCGGCTGTGTGGCAACAGCCATGGCCCAGGTGATGAAGTACCATGAATGGCCTACAAGAGGCACCGGCTCGCACTCCTACACCTGGACTACCGAAAATGGCGAAAAGAAAACTCTCTCGGCAAGCTTCAACACCGCCTACGACTGGGCCAACATGCTCGACGAGTACACCTCGACAAGCACCACAGCCCAGAATGACGCTGTAGCGAAGCTTATGTATAACTGCGGCGTAAGTGTCGACATGGGCTACGGCACCGGTGCCAGCGGAGCGCAGTCATCAAAGATTCCCGGAGCTCTGTCAACCTATTTCGGCTATGACAAAGGGATGGCCTACCTGCAGCGCGACTGCTACGGCATCAACCAGTGGGAGGAGATCATATACAACGAACTCGCAGCCAAGCGTCCGGTACTCTACGACGGTATATCCAATTTAGGACAAGACAACCAGGTGGGACACGAATTTGTGTGTGACGGATACCGCGACGGATATTACCACATCAACTGGGGATGGAGCGGAATGAGCGACGGATACTTCAAGCTCACGGCTCTCGACCCGGGCAGCCAGGGCACAGGCGGCGGCGCAAGCGGATTCAATTACGGACAAGGAGCCATTGTGGGAATCAAGAAGGCCGAAGAGGGCTCAAAGGCACCTATAATGTTCTACATGGGTGAAAACTGGGAAGTGACTCCCGAAACATCGTCACGCAACACCAACACCGCCCTCACCTTCACCGGATTCTACAACTACAGCACCGAAACCTATAACGTGGTATACGGCCTCAAGCTGGTCAATGCATCAGGCAATGCCTCCTATATAAAATCGAACAATTATAAAAACTCCATGGAAGCAGGTTACGGTTACTCCACTTACGAGATAAATTCCAACCAAATAACCGTCACCGGATCCTATAAAGTTTATCCTGCCGTATATATAGAAGATGCCAAGACATGGCACGATGTGTTGATGCCCATATACAACACCCCCTATCTCAACCTCACGGCAACACCGGCAACCCTCTCGTTCTCGGAGCCTGACATAGCAAGCGACTTCACAATCAGTGACATGAAGCTCGAAACACCGTTGTTCTATAACACCACATTCACAATCACAGCCAATGTCGAAAACCGCGGACGCGAATATTACGACTTCATATCGACAGCACTTCTGCGCACCGGAACCAATAACGTTCTCGCCCAATCGGAAAGCATGCTGCTTGATGTCCCGGCCAACGAAACGATGAAGCTGAACTATACATCAAAGTTCACCGACAAGCTGATGGCAGGAACCTACGACTTGGTGCTCTTGTCGTCGGACGGTGAAATAATAAGCGCCCGACTTCCCGTCGAGTACAGCACCGCATCGACCGAAATAACCATCAACGACTTCAAGCTCGCCAATGAAAATGCCAATTCGGTGCCGATGAACGACATCAGATTCACCGGTTTATTGACCTGCAAATCGGGATTCTTCAACAATGTACTCACAGTGGCACTCTTTGCAAGCGGAAGCAACACTTCGGTAGCGGCATTCAACACCGACCCCATTACAGCCAAAGCGGGTGAAACCGTGACATTCACAGCCACCGGTTCATTCCTCAACGGAACCGTAGGTTCGACCTATCTGGCCTATCTGTTCCAGAACAGCACCCAGCTCACACGCACAAAGGTGTCATTCACCCTTGCAAAGCCTCTCGGCATCGAAGACATAACCGATGACGGAGGATGCACCCTCTACCCCAACCCGGCCGTCGACAACGTTACAATAAGCGCCGACAGCCCCATAACCTCGGTAGAACTCTTCACACTCAACGGCTCACAGGCAATGAAGCAGGCGGTCAACGGCTCGTCGACATCGATCGACCTCAATGTATCGTCACTGCCCCAGGGCATCTACATCGTGAGAATAGTCACCGGCAACAAGACAATCACCAAACGGCTTATAAAGCAATGAAACATCTGACAGTCAAGTCGGTCGTAATAGCATTGGCATTACTGACCGTCAACTGCTCGACAACAAAAAGGGATGGACGCGACAACGCGCCCATCCCCTCAGTTTCGGCCCAACACAAAAACGCAATGTCATCACCCTCTCAGGCGGGCGTAATGCCCAAGGCCCACATCTACAAGACCAACGGCAATTACAACGACAATGTACCCGTAACGATGAACGCCGACGGCAGTCAACTCATATCCTATCCCGCCCCGAGCGACATAAGCAGCGCGTCAGCTCCCCTGCCTCTCGCCGACGGATATCTCCTCGACCGACGGGGAATAAGCCCCACTACGGCATTCACCTCCTACACCTACAGCCGTTACTCGGCACTGTCAACAGCCCCCGATGCGTCACAGCTCATAAAGTCGATAATACCCGGAGCCAAGGTGACCGAGATAGTGGAGCTTCCGATGACCACATCGCAGGCGGCAACCGACACCGCCCGTTGCAACAGCCTTATACGCGAAGGCCTTCCCGGCTGCAAAGTCCTCATGGCCCCGCAAGTATATCACCTGCAAGAATAATACACTGCGACATGATACTGTTTCCCAATGCCAAGATCAATCTGGGTCTGTACATAACGCGTCGCCGCGACGACGGCTATCACGACCTCTCGACTTGCTTCTATCCGGTAAAGTGGCGTGACATACTCGAAATCGTGCCCGCTCACGGCGACACCACCACTCTCACCGTGACAGGCCGAAAAGTAGAGTGTGAGCCTGAAAAGAACCTTGTGATGAAAGCCTACAGGGCGCTCGACAGCGTTGTCCCCCTACCTCCGGTCGACATCTATCTGCACAAGGTGATTCCCGACGGAGCCGGACTGGGAGGCGGCAGTGCCGATGCGGCGTTCACCCTGCTCGGCCTCAACGAGCTGCTGCAACTCGAGCTGCCCAAGGAGCGTCTTGCCTCCATAGCGTCGACTGTAGGTGCCGATTGTCCCTTCTTCATCTACAACACGCCGATGCTCGCAACCGGCATAGGCGACATATTCACTCCCGCCGACATCGACCTGAGCGACTATTGCATCGCAATTGTCAAGCCCCATGCGTCAGTGTCGACACGCGAAGCCTATTCGGGAGTCACTCCGCGACTGCCGTCGCTGCCGCTCGACATGGCGCTGGCCATGCCCGTTGAGTCGTGGCGCGACAACGTTGCCAATGACTTTGAGGAGTCAATATTCCCATCCCACCCCGAAATAAGCGAGGTAAAATCGATGCTCTACGACCTCGGAGCCGTCTATGCATCGATGAGCGGCTCGGGAGCCTCGGTGTTCGGCCTGTTTCCTGCATCACGTGGTGACATATTGGCAGATGAGCTTAACCGGCTCTTCAAAGGATGTGACATACATTGTTCGCCACTCGCTTAACAGCCTTTAAAATGAACGTTCCAAGCCCAAAGTTGTTATGATTTTATAGATAATGTGCAAAAACGGGCATTTTTGGCAATGTTTTTGCACTCAACATTACAGCTAACTGAAATCAATAAAATCATTACGAGATATGAGCAAAAATTATGACAAGGTCAACAATCCTGAAGAAGTCAGGAATGACGATATCGAAATAAACGATGTAGAAGCTACCCCCGAAGAGGTCGACGCCGAAGCCGCCAAGGAGATGGCTCAGGAAGAACTCACCAAGGAAGAAGCTCTTGAAAAAGAGCTTGCCGACACAAAGGCTCAGCTCGAAAAGGAGAAAAAGGAGTATCTCTTCCTGATGGCTGAATTTGACAACTTCCGCAAGCGCACTCTCAAGGAGAAGAGCGAGCTCATAAAGAACGGAGGCGAAAATGCAATGCGTGGAATACTCCCCGTTGTAGACGACCTTGAGCGTTCGATTCAGGCCATGAAGGAAACCTCCGACGCCGAAGCCATTAAGGACGGCATCGAGCTTATCTACAATAAATTTGTAAAATATCTTGACCAGAACGGTGTAAAGCCCATTGCTTCAGATGCCGGTAATGAATTCGACACTGAAATTCACGAAGCGGTAACAACATTCTCCACCGACGACGAGTCGCAGAAAGGCAAAGTAATCGACACCATCCAGAAGGGTTACACCCTCAACGGAAAGGTGCTTCGTCATGCTAAAGTAGTCGTAGGACAATAACATTAAAGCTACCTGACTTATGGAAAAACGAGATTATTACGAAATACTCGGTGTACAGAAAAACGCCACCGCCGATGAGCTTAAAAAAGCTTACCGTAAGCTGGCGCTGAAGTATCACCCCGACAAGAATCCCGGCGACAAGGAAGCCGAGGAGAAATTCAAGGAAGCTGCCGAAGCCTACGATGTATTGAGCGACCCCGACAAGCGTGCAAAATATGACCAGTGGGGCCACAACATGGGTCCTTCGGGATTTGGCGGAGGCGGTGGAGGATTCCACGCCGGCGGAATGTCGATGGAGGATATTTTCGCCAACTTCGGCGACATATTCGGAGGCGGCGGATTTGGCGGATTCGGTGGATTCGGATCAGCTACAGGCGGTGCTCGCCGTCGTCGTCAGCCTAAGGGAAGCGACCTGCGCATAAAGGTGAAGCTGACCCTCCAGGAGATATCGGAAGGCGTGACCAAGAAACTGAAAATTCCCCGTTATGTACAATGTCAGCACTGCTCCGGAACGGGAGCCAAGGACGGCACCGCATTCCAGACATGTACACGCTGCCACGGTTCAGGAGTAATCGACCACGTGCAACAGACATTCCTTGGCCCGATGCAGTCGACAGCCACCTGTCCCGAATGTAACGGCGAGGGCAAGACAATCACCCAGAAGTGTCAATATTGCAACGGCGAGGGCATTGTGCGTCAGGAGGAAGTCGTTTCGTTCAGCATACCCGCAGGCGTAACCGACGGAATGACTCTTTCGCTCAAGGGAAAAGGAAATGCGGCACGCAACGGAGGCATAAACGGCGACCTGCTTGTAGTAATTGAAGAGGAACCGCATCCTGACTTGATTCGTGACGGAAACGACCTTATATACAATCTCATGCTCGATATACCCACCGCAGCTCTCGGCGGTGCAGTAGAGATACCTACAATAACGGGCCGAGCAAGAGTGAAAATTCCGGCCGGAACACAGCCAGGAAAGGTATTGCGACTACGCGGCAAGGGACTTCCTTCGACCGAAGGCTACGGCACAGGCGACCTGCTTGTCAACATAATGGTATATATACCTGAAAACCTCAACGACAAGGAGAAAGCGGCTATAGAAAGCCTGCGCGATTCGGCCAACATCAAGCCCACCGACTCGGTAAAGAAACGCATATTCAGCAAATTGCGCCACATATTTGAATAAGTTTGCGTTAAAATAACGAGAATTTGACGCTGCTTATATTCCCAAAACATAAAAAGAGCCATTTAGCATAATGCTAAGTGGCTCTTTTTTATAATTGTTATAATACTAACGGTTTAATACTATTTGATTGGCAAGGATAAATTGTGCCGTCCCGGTAAAAGTTCCGCTATTTTCTTACCATTTATAATAAGTGTAGCTGATGTATTTGCAGGAACCATGAAGTGGCATTTGACATTATCGCCATCCTTTGTCCAGGAACTCTCTATTCTGCCATAGGGCGATTCAAAGTATCCTGACGCATAAGAGATGGAATTGGAAGGGTCTACTTCAGGACACAGATAGAAGTGTCGGAATCCGGGAGCCTCTTCATCTCTTGTTATGCCGATGCTGTTGTTGATCAACCATGCTCCTATAGCACCAAAGGAGTAGTGGTTAAATGAGTTCATACTGTTGTTGCTTCCGAACCCGTCCTTATGAGTATAAGAATTCAGTCTTTCCCACACTGTTGTTGCACCCTGATTTATCGGATAAATCCATGATGGATATTCCTCTTGTGTCAACAGTTTGTAAGCATCATAAGAGTTGCCTGAGGATGACAGCGCTTGATTTATCCATGCCGTACCTATGAATCCGGTCATAAGAGAGTAAGGTTCACATTCTATTCCACTATCAGTGACATTATTGCGTGTCAGCGTATTGCGGAAGTTTGCGATAAATTCCTTTCGGTGAAACTTGTCAACCAATCCAAATTGTAGAGGAAGGGCATAGCTCGTCTGTATGTCCACCAGCTCTCCCTCTCTCTCGGCTATGAACGATGAGAAGCGGGTCTTGTGGGTTATCGGGTCGATATAGATGTCATTGAACATTCTAATACGCTCATCTCGATACTTGTTGAACATAGCGGCATCATCGGTTTTGCCGAGGATTTTTGTTGAACCTTCGGTATCATCGGCGCTTATCCACTGCGCTCCATTCTACCCGTTCTGATTCATAATACCGGTTTCAAACCATGAAGAAGTGCTGGCATATTCTCCTTTCTTGTTCCATACAGTTACAGTCCAGCTGTATCTGGAGCATGGAATGAGAACTGTTCCCTGATAAGGAATATTGATGGAACTTCCGTCATTGACTTTACCCGAATCCCACACACCGTTACCGTTCTCATCCTTGACAATTATTTGATAAGCTCTCTGAAACGAATGTTTTCCGGGATTGGGGTCATTCATTTTCCAACTGAAGATAGGGCGAGGATTATCTATACCCATGGGAGTAACAGCATGATCGGTCATCAAGTCGGTTACTTTAAATTCCGCATTAGCTGTTGCAAATATACCCAATAGTGATAAGAATGTTATAAATGATCGAAACATGTTTTTAAGGTTAATTATAGCATCGACAAAATTAATAAATTTGAATCATTCCGACCAACAAATCATATATAAGTGAAACAAAGCTCCGCATCGTAATTGGTGCGGAGCTTTGTTATTTTATGTAGTCGTGACGGTCAGATGTCAAGGCTGAAAAGCGCCTTTGCATTGTTACTTGTCATGTCCGACACCTCATCGACCGGCAATTGAAGCGCCGACGCCACATGGGCGGCGGTATGGATTATAAATGCCGACTCGTTACGCTTTCCCCGGTGAGGCACCGGAGCGAGATAGGGAGCGTCGGTTTCAAGCACTATTCTATCAAGGCCGATTACAGGCAACACATCGCGCAGCTTGGAGTTCTTAAACGTTACAATACCGTTTATTCCGAAATAGAAATCGCCTATCTTCCTTATTCGCTCTACATCCTCAGCCGTTCCGCCAAAGCTGTGAAACACCGCCTTGGGCAATTGCTTGGCCGAAGCAAGCACATCGAGCGTATCGTCCAGTCCGTCACGGCAATGTATTATCACCGGCAAGTCGCGGCTCGCAGCCCAATCGACTTGACGGGCAAACACCTCCCGCTGCTCGGCCCGGAATGTCTTGTCCCAGTAGAGATCCATTCCCACCTCTCCTACAGCCACGTAACGTGTACCCGAATCAAGCTCACGCTCAACAATGTCGAGAGCCTCTCGCCAATTTTCGTTCACCTCGGTGGGATGCAGTCCCATAGCCATTGAGGTGACACGGGGAAATCGCGCATGAAGACTCTTCATAGGCTCAATGGTGCCTACATCGACATTAGGAAACAACATGTGCCCCACTCCGGCCTCAAGTGCACGTGTCACTGCATCGTCGGGATTCTCAAATTCGGAAAGATACAGATGTGTATGAGTGTCTACTATCATGAACGGCGTGTAAGCGATGCTTTGGCTATGTTGACGAAAAATTCACGGGCATCACCGTCAAGACCTGCCTTGTCAAGCTCCGACACGGCATCGGCGGCATAACGTTCAATCAGCTCACGACACTCATCACCCACGTTCAGTGCGTCGTAAATGGCCTTGACACGCTCCACCTTGTCGGCACTGCGGCTACCCAACATCGACAGCAACTCCTCATGACGGGCGGCATCCGACTTGTTGATTGCCGTTATCAGCAGGAATGTCTTCTTGTCGTTCATTATGTCGCCGCCTATATTCTTGCCGAATACCTCGGGGTCGCCGTAGGTGTCAAGCCAGTCGTCCTGTAGCTGGAAAGCGAGGCCAAGCGATATTCCATAACGATAAAGAGCCTCCTGAACTTCGATGTCGGCTCCTCCCATCAATGCTCCGAGCCTGCAGGCACATCCGAGCAGCACCGATGTCTTGAGTCTTATCATCTCGATGTATTCGGCCACCGTGACATCATCGCGGCTTTCAAAGCCCATGTCATACTGCTGTCCCTCGTAAATCTCCATGGCCGTTCCGTGAAACAGGTCAAGCACTTCGCTCAACTTGTCGTTACACCCCGACCCCACAAGCTGCGACGCCATTGTCAGCATTGCGTCGCCCGACAGTATTGCGGTGGCCTCGTTCCATTTACAATGCACGGTAGGCTTTCCACGACGCTTGTCGGCACGGTCCATCACATCGTCATGAAGCAAGGTGAAGTTGTGAAACATCTCGATTCCCAATGCCTGGTTAACGGCCCCATCCATGTTGCCGCCCACCGCGTCACATGATGCAAGCAGCAATATAGGGCGCAACCGCTTTCCTCCGCAATCAAGAGTGTAAGCTATGGGTTCATACAAGCCGTGGGGCTCTTCAGGATATGGAATCCCGGCAATAAGCCTGTTTATGCTATCGATATACTCTGCTGAAGTCCTCATAAGTATAACTCTATTGTTGTTTTCAACGTTTAATCATCATTACTCGTGCAAGCGAGTCGCTGTATTCCATCATACCGCTCTCAAATGCTTCGACATAGGCATCGGCCGCCTTTTCATATCCATCCTCACGGTAGGTCGACTCCTTGACTCTTATTTCAAGCACACGCCCTTCTAATTCCATCTTGGACAGCGACGAAGCGTCATCCACAAGTTCCCGGGCATCGTTTTTACCAAGCTGTCGGGCCGCCTCCTTTATTCGTGACTCCTCCGATGAACATGCTGCAAGAGCCATCATCGCGGCCAATGAAGCAAACAATAAAATCCTCATAACAATGTCATAGCTATTTTGGCACAAGCTTCGGCGTCGGCCAAAGCGTTGTGATGGTTATAAAAAGGTATTCCCATAAATTCACACACGTAAGGAAGCGAATAGCTTCCCACCAGTTGTCGCGGTATCGTGCGGCGGGCTTTCTGTAGAGTGCAACCAAACGGATTGTCGGGCCATGTCATGCCGTAGACCTTGAATGCCGCTCTAAGACAGCGCTCGTCAAAAGCCTTGTTATGCGCCACAAACACGGCATTGTCCCAATTACCCGCAATGCCGAAATGCTCGAGCATCGACATCCACACTCGGTCAAATGTGGGAGCATCGCGTGTGTCCTCGGGAAATATCCCGTGAATCTCTTCCGAGAAATGTCGTATATACCACTCAGGCTCCGGCTTTACAAGCTGATAGAACCGATCGGCTATAACACCGTCGACAACCTTTACAGCCCCGATGGCACAAATGCTCGACGGCTGATTGTTGGCCGTTTCCACATCTATGGCGATGAAATTATCCATTGGGGCACAACTCCTTTACACGTTCCTTTACGGTTTCCATGAGCCATCGCGGAGTCGAAGTGGCTCCGCATATACCTATCGACTCGATGCCGTCAAGCCATTGGGCATCTATCTCATCGGGATTGGTTATGGCATAAGTGCGGGGGTTGACATCATGACATTCACCGTAAAGTATGCGTCCGTTACTACTCTTCTTGCCGGTAACAAACAGGATCACCTCATGTTTCGAGGCAAATTTGCGCAACTGCGGAACACGGTTGGCCACCTGTCGGCATATCGTGTCGTAATATCTGAATGAAGTTTCGGGACTCTTGCGTCGCTCAATCTCGGCAATCATGTCCGACAGGCCATGAAGCGACTTGGTGGTCTGCGAATACAATATTATATCCTTGGTATAGTCAAGCCGGTCAAGACCGTCAAGGTCCTCCACCACGATAGCCTCGCCGTTGGTCTGACCCACAAGTCCGTTCACCTCGGCGTGACCTCTCTTGCCGTATATCACAATCTGCTCACCCGGCTTGCGATTGTCGTAGGACGCCTTTATGCGGCGCTGCAGATGAAGCACCACCGGACAGGTAGCGTCGATTATGTTTATGTCGTTGCCCTGTGCGAGCCGGTAAGTCGACGGAGGTTCGCCGTGGGCCCTCAGCAACACCTTCACTCCGTGAAGCGACTTCAGGTCGTCGTGGGTTATCGTGACAAGTCCGCGCTTTCGCAATCGCTCCACCTCGTCACTGTTGTGCACGATGTCACCAAGGCAATATAGTTTCCCGGCACCGTCAAGCTCATCCTCGGCTTTACGGATGGCGCTGACCACACCGTTACAGAATCCCGAATCACGGTCTATCTCGATTCGCATTCTATCAGGCTTTTTGAGCAAGTATGCGATTATACAGGTCGAGCAGCCACTTGTTCTGCTGCTCTATGGTCATCTCGGAGTTATCGAGCGAAACGGCATCGTCGGCCTTGCGGAGCGGACTCTCCTCACGGGTTTCGTCAATGTGATCACGATGCACCACATTGGCAAGCACCTCCTCGTAAGATACCTGCAATCCTTTTTCGACCAACTCGGAGAAGCGACGCTGGGCACGAGTCTGAGCCGATGCGTCGACAAACACCTTCATCTCGGCATCGGGAAACACCGTCGTGCCTATGTCACGGCCGTCCATGACTATTCCCTTGCCTTTACCGAGAGCCTGCTGCATGGCGACAAGACTGTGACGCACAGCCGGAATCACCGACACCTGCGACACATTGTTTGAAACGTTCAATCGCCTTATCTCATCCTCGACATCCTCACCGCACAGTATGGTGCGCTGCGACCCGTCGGGCATAGGCTTGAAGTCTATCTTTATTTCAGGAAGAGCGGCTACAAGATTGTCAACATCGACAGTGCCGTCATTTACCATTCCATGACGCATGGCCCATAATGTCACGGCCCTGTACATGGCTCCCGAATCGATGTAACGATAACCTATAGCCGAGGCAAGCGCACGTGCCATGGAACTTTTGCCCGACGAAGAGTATCCGTCGATGGCAATTATTATTTTGTCATTGGACATATATCTGCATATTTGGTTATATGTGACAAAGATAAGATAAAAAGCTGTAAGATTCAAAAAAAGTGAACGGTCATGCAATCGTCTACAGGCGCATGGCAAGATTGAACATGAATGTCATCGCTCCTACATGGGGCTGAGCTAGAGCGGCACCTATGCCGAACTGACGCACGCGTATTCCCGAGCCTATCGAAAATCCCGAGAAGAAATTGCGCGAATAGGTGTTCATGTCGGTGCGCGTCTTATAGTTGTAGCCTATGCCTATGTAGAAGTTTTCGTTAGGCTCATACTCTCCGGCAAAGACAAGGTGACGCAAAAGATTGGACATGAACGAGTCCTTGAGTTTAACGCTATCGTGGCCTGTGCCGTCGCCTGTGTCATAGTAAGGGAGATGCCATCGCGTAAGATTCCAGGCCGTTATCGACAGCCTGAAAGGCAGGCCGTGCAACCCCTGGCTCCAGCCTATTCTCACATCTACCGGAAGCCGCTCGTAAACCTCGTTGAAACGCTTCAGCTGTCCGCCGAGATTGGTGACGACAAGCGACAGCGACATGTCATTGTCGCCGTCATAGTAGTTCAGGCCGAGATCCACGGCAAGCGCAAAGGCCGAATATGCTTCATAGTCGGAATATATTCCTTTAAGCGTCACGCCGCCTCGCAAAGCGGTCGTTATGTCGTGGCTGTAGGTTCCCGAAAAGCATATATCCTTGGGGCTGAACGTGCCTGTGACGCTGCCTGTGACATCGGTCGATTTCATCTCGCCGTAGCCGAAATATTGCATTGACGCTGCCCATGCGCCGTGAGTTCCGGCCGAATGTCCGTACTTCACCCCTGCAAAGTTGGACGACCCTATATAACGCATGTAGTTGACTCCGAGCTGGCTTCCCAGTTCAGGGCCGAGCAAAGCGGGATTCTGCTCCACAATGTTTATATCGTCATCGATAAGCGACACATTCACGCCGCCAAGTCCGTAGACATGACTCGACGATGTTATGTCAAGAAAGCTGTAGGCCGTTGACACATCGTCAAATGCCGATGCGTTGACAGCCGAAAGTATCGCTACGATAAATGCAATCACGTTACGCTTCATAACGTTAATATTAACGTAACCCCATAACGCCATATTGCCCGACCCCATATTTAAATTGCAAACAAAACTGAAACATAGCTAAACAAATGCTAATTATTGTAATGCCATTTGCAATTATGATGACGCCTGCATATATTTGCATACACAATTCAATCACATATATGAAATTCAACCTGAAAAGAATCATACCACTGATAATATTCATCATCTCGATAGTTCCGCTTCAGGCTCAGATGTTACGAATGGTTGTGCATACCACCGAGCAGTCACTTGCCATAACGGAAATGCGTCCCGACATGGTCATAAGCAGCGAAGTCGTCGAGGCCTGGAGTTGCGAATGGGTCGACGAACAGCCCACATTTCCCGGCGGAACCAACGCACTCGTTCATTTCATTAACTCATCACGCAAATATCCCACCAAAGCATTCAACAACGGCATACACGGTCGTGTGCTGTGCTCATTCATAGTCCAGCCCGACGGAGAGATAACCCACATCAACGTATTGAAGAGCGTCGAGCCGTCGCTTGACCGCGAAGCTGTGAGGGTGCTCAACTCAATGCCGAAATGGAATGCCGGACGCGTCGACGGCATCCCCGTGCCCGTTTACTATATAATGCCTATAACGTTCAGGTTATAAGCCTGTCGCACAATATTCGCGATTTTTTATTTCAACAATATGCCGCGATAAATTTAAATTATTGCTATATTAGCGGAATATTATTCACTCAAACCTAAAAATGACATGGCAAACAAACGCAATTTGAAAAAAGCCATCAAAGCCGCATGCGGCGACTTGGCCGGAGAATGTCTTATAGCTCGTGATCTTGTACCCGGAATCGACCGCAAGAAAATGACCGATATATTCTTTGACATAGCCGACCTTCAGTATGTGTCAATCGACAATGTCAGCTTCTCATTTGACAAGACCGAAAAGAGCTTCGATTCGCGTCACGAATACAAGAAAGCCCGCGCAAAATATTACAAGACAGCTTACAAGAAACTTAACGACGACTTCAAGAAGGGCGTAGACGACATTATTGCCCGCATGAACTCATCGCTTGGCGAACAGCAGAAAGCCGCCAACAAGGCTCGCGCCGAAAAATAACGCATCAACTTCAACAAAAAAATTATCTCGACAATGAACCTGTCGAAATGGCTGCTTAAGGTATTCGGGTGGAAGGTGGAAATCACCACACCCGACTACCCCAAGTGCTTGATATGTGTAGCTCCGCACACAAGCAACTGGGATTTCATACTCTGTGAGCTGGCCTATCTGTCGGTAGGCCGACGAGCCGGATTCCTGATGAAGGAACAATGGTTCAAATGGCCTCTCGGCTACTTTTTCCGAGCCATAGGAGGCATCGCCGTGCCTCGAAAACGAGGAAGTGCGCTCACCGAATCAATTGTCGAAAAATTCAACGCCTCACAGCGAATGGCCATAGCCATAACGCCCGAAGGCACCCGCAAGGGAACGGCCAAATGGCGAAAAGGATTCCTCTACATAGCCCACGACGCAAAAGTGCCCTTGCTTCTCGGAGCCATCGATTACAAATTGAAAAAAATCGAAATCACAACCGAATTCACTCCCACCGGCAATGTCGACAACGACATGAAAGCCATAAAAAAATTCTACAGTAAATTTCACGCCAAATATCCCGAAAAATTCATAACCGCCGACGAAGATGATTAAGGAGTCTCTGAAAGTAACAGCACTGCAACACGACATTGTGTGGGGCGATTCCGCAAGCAACCTCAAGGCTGTTGACGAAGAGCTGTCGGCACTGCCGGGCAATGTCGACATCATCGTGCTGCCCGAAATGTTCTCCACCGGATTTATCTGCGACAAGGAGGCGGCCTGTCGATTGGCCGAGCCTATGGACGGCACGACAATGGAGATGGTGCGCAAATGGTCACGCCAATATGACGCTGCTATATGCGGAAGCTTCATCGCCCGCGACAACGACCTGATTTTCAACCGGGCATTCTTCATCACCCCGTCAGGCGAGGAAACATTCTACGACAAGCGCCACCTGTTCACCATGAGCGGCGAGGACTCGGTCTACACGCGAGGCTCAAGCGCGATGCCCGTCGTGGCCTTCCGTGGATGGAATGTGGCCTTTGCCGTTTGCTTCGATCTCCGCTTCCCGGCATGGCTCCGCAACCGTGGCAAAGCCTACGACCTGCTTATCGTAATGGCCAACTGGCCCGACTCGCGCGCCTACGCCTGGCAACAGTTGCTCATAGCAAGGGCCATCGAGAATCAAGCCTATGTCATAGGATGCAACCGCTCGGGTTCCGACAAATTCGGAGTCTACTCCGGCACATCCCACATAATCGAGCCGAAAGGCCATACTATTGAAACGATTGTCACACCTGTAGCCGTTGAGGCACAGCTGTCGATGGAATCGCTCGTCGGATTCCGCAATAAATTTCCCGTTTATCTTGAAGGTGACAACTTTGAGTTGCTCTGAATCGTTATAGATATAAGCAAAAAGTGGGGCTAACATTTGGTTATGATGCAAGAACTATATAATTTTGCATCACAGACAAAGGGGTGCCACTGACGATGTGAGCTGAGATCATACCCTCCGAACCTGAAACGGACAACACCGGCGCAGGGATTGTCGGACAATTCATCCATTAGTGAGTCTACCCTTTTTGCCTTTATGAGAACTTATGAGCAAAATGAAGACTTACCGCACAGCACTTTCTATAGCAGGCTCCGATTGTTCGGGAGGCGCAGGAATACAAGCCGACATCAAGACAATGTCGGCATTTGGTGTTTACGCCATGACGGCGATAACCGCTATAACGGTGCAAAACACTCTCGGCGTCACCGATGTACAAGGGATAAGGCCCGACATAGTTGCCGGGCAGATTGATGCCGTTTACCGTGACATCCGTCCCGATGCGGTGAAAATAGGAATGCTCTTCTCGCCCGACATTGTTGCAGCTGTAGCCGACGCTCTTGAGCGCAACAAAGCACGCAACATAGTTCTTGACCCGGTAATGATTGCCACCTCGGGCGACACGCTGATTGACGACGAAGCAATCGAGCTGATAAAGCGTCGCCTCCTGCCAATGTCACGCATCATAACCCCGAATGTCAATGAAGCCCGGGCTCTTAGCGGCACCGACGACACGGCACTCCAGATTAAAGCGTTACGAGCACTCGGAGCTCACGACATTCTGCTGAAAGGCGGCGACAAGTCATCGGACTCAGGCACCTCGACCGACTATCTGTCACTTGAAGGTAGCGACAATATCATGCGCCTCTCCAATGAACGCGTCAACACCGCCAACACACACGGCACAGGATGCACCTTGTCATCGGCCATAGCAAGCTGCCTGGCTCTCGGCATGTCAATGCGCGACAGTGTCATCGCTGCCAAGGAGTACATCTCGGCCGCTTTGCGCAACGGTGCCGATGTTACAATAGGACACGGACACGGACCGGTCAACCACCTGTTTGAGCCCCGTCGATTAGAACCAACTAACCCTATATAGTTATGGAAATAAAAATTAATGACAAATCGGTGACTGTACCCGAAGGCACAACGCTTCAGGGTGCATTGAACTTGAACGGAATCGCTCCCGACGGAATCGCTACAGGCCTCAACGGCAATGTGGTTCCCATGATAGAGCGTGACACGACCGAGCTCCACGAGGGCGACTCAATCATCATTATAAAGCCTTTCTATGGCGGATAAGCCAATGATGAAGATCGCTATAACTCCACCCGTTCCCATTGTCGACGAACATGAATATGTAGTCGCGATACTTGAGGACGGGTGGGATTACGTGCATCTGCGCCATCCGTCGGCAACGACTCACGACATGCGCCGCCTGATCGAGGCAATCCCCCAGCGACTCCACAACCGATTGAAACTACACGGTCACTTTGAGCTGCTGAATGAATTCAATCTCGGTGGAATACATCTTAATTCACGTTGTCCCGAAGCTCCACGGCTCTATAGCGGCAAGATTAGCCGCACATGTCACGCTATCGACGAGGCCGAGCGGTTTGGCGACATGGAGTATGTCACGCTCAGCCCCATTTTCGACAGCATATCAAAACCCGGCTATACATCGGCGTTTTCATCCGACCAATTGTCAGCCATGAAATGCCGCAATGCCGTAGCCCTTGGCGGGGTAACGCCATCACGCATCGATGCCGTCAATCGATATCCATTCATTGGATATGCCGTGCTCGGCTATCTGTTCAACTCCGGCAGCATCGATGAATTCCGACAAAGACTTAAAGAATTCAAGCAAACATTATAACATAAATCAGCAATGCTACAATTTATAACAAACGCATCCGATAAATACTCCATAGCCGAAGAGGTGCAGATGGCCATTGAAGGCGGCTGCAAATGGATACAGTTGCGCATGAAAGATGCCACCTACGAGCAACTGCGCGAAACGGCACTTGAAATAATTCCCGTATGCCGCGAAAACGATGTGATTCTCGTAATCGACGACAATGTGGAACTCGTAAAGGAGTTGCACGTTCACGGCGTTCATCTCGGAAAGGAGGACATGCCGGCCGCCAAAGCTCGTGAATATCTCGGCCCTCATGCCATAATAGGAGTAACCGCCAACACGGCCGACGACATATTGTCGTTCAAGGGCATCGATGTCGACTATGTGGGACTCGGCCCGTTCCGCTACACCACGACAAAGAAGAATCTGTCGCCCGTAATCGGCCTCGACGGCTACCGCAAGATAGTTGACGAAGTGCGCAAGGCCGGCAACGAACTTCCCATAGTAGCCATAGGAGGCATAACGCTCGACGACATCGATGACATCATGTCGACAGGCGTTCAAGGCGTCGCCATGGCCGGTTCGATAATCAACGCCGACGACCCTGTGAAATACACTGAAGAGGTAATATCGCGTCTTAAAAAGTAACAATAGTAACAATAACATAATTATATCATTAACACGACAATGGACTTACTTAAAATCGGAGGACGCGACTTCAGCTCACGCCTTTTCGTAGGCACGGGAAAGTTTCCCTCCAACAAGCTTATGCTTGAATCCATCCTCGCATCAGGCTCCGAAATGATTACCGTAGCGATGAAACGCATCGACATGCAGCATGAGGAGGATGACGACATGATGCGTCACATCAATCGCGACAAAGTTCAGTTTCTCCCAAACACATCGGGCGTGCGCAACGCCGAGGAGGCTATTCTTGCCGCAAAATTGTCACGCGACTGCTTCGGGACCGACTTCATCAAACTTGAAATCCATCCCGACCCGAAATATCTGCTCCCCGACCCCATCGAAACGCTGAAAGCCACCGAGGTACTTGCCCGCGAGGGATTTGTGGTGCTGCCCTACATTCAGGCCGATCCGGTGCTGTGCAAACGCCTTGAAGAGGTCGGCTCGGCTGCCGTAATGCCGCTCGGCGCACCCATAGGCACCAACAAGGGGCTGAAAACCCGCGACCTTCTTGAGATAATAATAGCCGAGAGCCGCGTTCCTGTAGTAATCGATGCCGGACTCGGGGCTCCGTCACATGCCGCCGATGCAATGGAGATGGGTGCCGATGCCGTACTGGTGAACACCGCAATAGCCGTTGCCGGCAATCCGGTGGAGATGGCCGTAGCCTTCAAGCTCGCAGTCGAAGCCGGGCGCAAAGCTTATCTCGCAGGACTCGGCAGACAAAGCACATTCGCGCAAGCAACCTCTCCCCTAACCTCGTTTCTCGATTAGGAACGCCCAACTTCAATCACATCACACTCAATTATGGAAATAAACAATATAGATGTCCGCAACTATCCCGGTTCGACAAAGACATACGTAGAGGGAAAACTCCACGACATACGCGTGCCCATGCGCCGCATCGACCTCACGCCTACGGTAAAAATCATCAACGGCGAGAAGATGATGCATGAAAACGCCCCTGTCTATGTCTATGACACAAGCGGTGTCTACACCGACCCCGATGTAACGATAGATATAAACAAAGGTCTTCCCCGCACACGTGAAAAGTGGATATCGCAACGTAACGACCTGGAGCAGTTGCCGGGCATAACCTCGGAATACGGCCGACAGCGTGAAGCCGACAAGAGCCTTGATTCAATCCGATTTGCCAACCGTTACGCACCTCGCCGGGCCAAAAAAGGTTGCGCAATAACGCAAATGGCACTTGCCAAGCAAGGCATAATAACTCCCGAAATGGAGTATGTGGCCATACGCGAGAACATGAACAACGAAAAGCTCGGCATAAAGAGCCACATCACACCTGAATTCGTGCGTGACGAAATAGCAGCCGGCCGTGCGGTGCTTCCAGCCAACATAAACCACCCCGAAAGCGAGCCGATGATAATCGGAAGCAAGTTTCTCGTGAAGCTGAACACCAACATCGGCAACTCGGCCCTCTCGTCGGGCATCGAGGAGGAGGTCAACAAAGCCGTGTGGAGCTGCTATTGGGGTGGCGACACGCTGATGGACCTTTCGACAGGCGACAACATTCACGAAACCCGCGAGTGGATAATACGCAACTGTCCCGTGCCAATGGGCACCGTGCCCGTGTACCAGGCGTTGGAGAAAGTCAACGGCAATGTCAAGGATCTCACATGGGAAATATATCGTGACACACTCATCGAACAGGCCGAACAGGGTGTCGACTACTTCACCATACACGCCGGAGTGCTTCGCGCTCACGCCGACCTCATCGGCGAGCGACTCACCGGAATCGTATCGCGTGGAGGCTCGATAATGACCCAGTGGGCTACATTGCACGACAGCGAGAACTTCCTGTACACCCACTTTGAGGAGATATGCGAAATCCTCGCCCAATACGATGTCGCCGTGTCACTTGGCGATGGAATGCGTCCCGGAAGCATCCACGATGCCAACGACCGCTCGCAGTTCCTCGAACTCGATGTACTCGGCCAACTCACTGAAATCGCATGGCGTCACAACGTGCAGGTGCTAATCGAAGGCCCCGGCCACGTACCCATGAACAAAATAAAGGAGAACATGGAGCGTCAGATGTCGGCTTGTCACAAAGCACCCTTCTACACGCTCGGCCCGCTCACTACCGACATAGCGCCGGGTTACGACCACATAACATCGGCCATAGGAGCAGCGCAGATTGCATGGCTCGGCACGGCTATGATATGTTACGTAACGCCCAAGGAGCATCTTGCGCTTCCCAATCTTGAGGATGTGCGCAACGGCGTGATAACCTACAAGATCGCCGCCCATGCCGCCGACCTCGCCAAGGGACATCCGGGAGCACAGGTGCGTGACAACGCCATGAGCAAAGCCCGCTATGACTTCCGCTGGAAGGATCAGTTCAACCTGTCGCTCGATCCGGCACGCGCCCGTCAATACTATGTCGAGAGCCACAAGGACGACGACCACTTCTGCACAATGTGCGGCCCCAACTTCTGCGCAATGCGTATATCACAGGCTGTCGCCGACAATTGCGCAAAATAAATAAGCTACGACAATGTTTTATGACGAAATAAAAAAATATGACTGGAACGACACCACACGCTGCATAGCATCAAAAACAGCGCGTGACGTCGAGATTGCACTCGGCAAGGAGAATCTGAGCATCGATGACTTCATGGCTCTTATCTCTCCTGCCGGAGCAGCCTACATCGAGCCTATGGCACAATTGAGCCAGCGTTACACTCAGGAGCGATTCGGCAAGACAATCAGCATGTACATTCCGCTCTACATCACCAACTCATGCACCAACTCATGCGTTTACTGCGGATTCAATCACAACAATCCGTTTAAGCGCACAATCCTCACCATGGAGCAAATCGAGCAGGAGTGCAAGGCCATACGCAACCTCGGCCCGTTTGAGAACCTCTTGATTGTCACGGGCGAGAATCCGGCCAAGGCGGGTGTCGACTATCTTGAGAAGGCGTTACAGACATGTCGTCCCTACTTCAACAACCTCACTATCGAGGTTCAGCCAATGAAGTCCGACGACTACTACCGGCTCACCAAGTCGGGACTCAACGGCGTGGTGTGCTTCCAGGAAACCTACAACGAGGCCAACTACAAGAAGTATCATCCGGCAGGCATGAAGTCGATCTACGATTGGCGACTCAACGGATATGACCGAATGGGACAAGCCGGCGTACACAAGATAGGCATGGGAGTGCTCATCGGCCTTGAGGACTGGCGCACCGACATAACCATGATGGCGCGTCACCTGCGTTACCTGCGCAAAAACTACTGGAAGACGAAATACTCGGTCAATTTCCCGAGAATGCGTCCGTCGGAAGGTCATTTCCAGCCAAATGTGGTAATGTCGGACCGCGAACTCGCACAGGTGACATTCGCATTCCGCATCTTTGACCACGATGTCGACATAAGCTACTCCACTCGTGAAAATCCTGCATTCCGCGACAACATGATGAAGCTCGGCGTGACATCGATGAGCGCGGGCAGCAAGACCGACCCGGGAGGTTACTCGGTTGAACCCGACTCATTGGAGCAGTTTGAGGTCAGCGACGACCGCTCACCCGTCAACGTGGCCCGACGCATACGCGAACTCGGCTACGAAGTCGTGTGGAAGGACTGGGACAAAATCTTTGACTGAATGTAACAATCAAGAGCTGTGGCTGACCGCATTTCAGCCACAGCTTAATAAACACTAATCATCATTACCGCTATATGACTGAATTCAATCCGATGCAGCATATAAAGCATCAATTCTATGCAATGCGCAACGGCGCTATAGCCGATAATATGCGTCGACAGGGGGCACCCTACCGCATAATATTCGGAGTCAACCTCCCGCAGCTCACCGAAATAGCCCGCAACACGGCCAAGTCGGCCGAAATGGCCGAGGCTCTCTGGAACAACACCTCGACCCGCGAAAGCATGCTGCTCGCGCCCATGATATACCCGCAAGAGCAATATGACATCGCCACCGCACGCCGCTGGAGCAACGGCATAACCACCCCCGAAGTGGCCGACATTCTGTGCATGAAACTGCTGCGACACATGGATTTCGCATCACAGCTTGCCGATGAGCTTATATTGTCGGAAAACGACATGGTGCGATACACGGCATTGCGGTTGATGTTCAACCTGCTGCCCAATCGCATAACCGAAGTGAAAGCCTACGCCGAAAGCGAAATGCAGCGCGGCTGCAGCCTCACGGCATCGGTGTGCCGTCCGTTGCTCAACGAAATAAGTTTTCTGGAAGAAGAAAATTGATTAACGGCATCGACTCATGCGGTCGCTGATCCACACTCCCAACAGGATCAGCGAACAACCTACATAGCCGACAATCGACACCTTTTCACCCAATAGCAACGCCGATGCTATCAGTGTTATTATAGGTTGTATGTAAAGGTAATTGTTGGCTTTTATTGCACCCAGTCCCTTTATGGTGAAAGCCCATATAATGAAGGCTATCATCGAACAGAACACACCAAGGAACAAGAAATTGCTCCATACATCAAACTGCAGGTACACATCAAGCGGAGTGTGCTCGGGAATGGCTATCAAAAAAGGAATTGCCGTCACCATTCCGTAAAAGAATGTCTTGCGCGAGATAAACATGACGGTGTAGAACGCACTCAGTTTCCTGAGCACAAGACTGTAGACCGACCAACACACTGCAGCCGAAAGCGACAACAAGTCGCCCAACGGCTTCACATCCAGCACAAAGCTACTGTTGAAAATGACGCATCCCACGCCAAGGAATGCTATAAGCGAGCCCATCAGCACGCCCTTGCCCGGGCGTTCATTCTTGTAGATGGCACCCACCAAGAGTGTCGTAATAAGCGGTGAAAGGGTTACAATGAGCGATACATTGGATACAAGCGTATATTCAAGCGCCGTGTTTTCAGCGATGAAATAGAGAGATCCGGCGCAAAGGCCGCATGAAACAAAGAGCAATTCATCGCGAAGCGAGTTGGAAAATATACGCTTATGGCACACACACAGCACAAGCAAATAGGCAAGAAGGGTTCTCACCACATATACTTCAGTCGGGTTAATCCCGTGCTCCAGAAGAACCTTGGTCGACACAAACGAAACGCCCCATGCAGTGACAGTGAGCAGTGCGCCAAGATGATACCACAATGCCTTTGACTGATTTGCTCTTAAATTAACGCTCATATAAACGCCCTATTAAAAACTTTTGTGCAAACTTACTCAAAATTTCGCACAAACGGCAAACAATTCAACCTTTTCTCTTGTATTTATAAGTAAATAAAATCACTTCGAGATAGAGTGCGAGTAAAATAAAATGTTAACTTTGCCATCTCGGATTAAGTTAAAATGTAAAATTAGAAACTATGAAACTTATTAAGCTTACAGGTGCGGCATTATTAGCCGTGTGCATTCTTGTTTCATCGGGATGTAGTTCAATGACCAACACCGGAAAGGGAGCTCTTATCGGTGGCGGTGGCGGCGGTGCCTTAGGTGCCGGCATAGGCGCTCTTATCGGCGGCGGTAAAGGTGCCGGTATAGGTAGTGCAATCGGTGCTGCAGTAGGTGCCGGAGCAGGTGCCCTTATCGGAAAGAAGATGGACAAGCAGCAGCAGGAACTTCAGGCTGCTCTGCCCGAGGACACAAAGGTTGAACAGACCACCGACCAGAACGGATTACAGGCAATCAAGGTGACATTCCCCGGCGGAATCCTCTTCCCCACCAACGGAACTACACTCAGCCCGTCGGCAAAGCAGGATCTTTCCAAGTTTGTCGTGTCATTGCGTGAAAATCCTCTCACCGATGTACAGATTTTCGGATTCACCGACAACACCGGTGGCTACGCTGTAAATGAGAGAGTATCAACCGGTCGTGCCGATGCAGTGCTCTCCTATCTCGTCAACTCGGGCATCCAGCCTACCCGTCTTTCAGCTCAGGGTGTGCCCATGGCCGACTATGTAGCATCAAATGACACTCCTGAAGGACGTGCTCAGAACCGTCGTGTGGAGATCTACATCACTGCAAGTCCGCAAATGATTCAGGACGCTGAGAACGGAACATTGTAATCTACAATATTGCGACATAACACATCGGGATGCACTATATCAGTTAGTGCATCCCGATTTTTTTTCATTTTTAAGACATTGTGATTGTCCACATTGAAGAATAATGTTAATTTTGCAACATAAACATTTAACAGCATCAAAAATCATGACCGCACAATCCATCCGTCTTCATTCGCTTGAATACCGCGATGTACGCACCTACATCATCGCAGCACTTTTTGTCGTAGGCAATGTAGTTTTGCCCCAGATATGTCACCTCGTACCCGGAGGCGGCCTCACCTGGTTGCCGATATACTTCTTTACCCTTGTTGGAGCCTACAAATTCGGATGGCGCGTCGGAGTCATCACCGCACTTATGTCACCGCTCATCAACTCCATGATGTTTGGCATGCCTCCCGTAGCGACGCTCCCCATCATCACGATGAAGAGCCTCATCCTTGCAGCCACCGCATCATGCTTCGCTCATAAATTCAACCGACTCTCCATCATCGTGATTCTTGGCATAGTCATCAGCTATCAGCTGATAGGAACCGCCATTGAGGCACTCATGATAAACTCATTCTCAGCCGCACTCTCCGACCTTACCACCGGACTTCCCGGACTGGCTTTCCAGGTAATAGGCGGCTACCTCACCATACGCTACATCCTCAACAAGTAAGTCACGCAATAACTCATAGTGAAAGGACAGGAGGGAAAATATTCTCCTGTCCTTTCATTTTTTATGGTTTTAAACATAATGTTTTGAGATAACGAAAAATGTTTCTTACCTTTGTGTTGATAATAACGCAGTTTTGAATTATGAAATTTCGCAACCCGTTCATAAAGCTTACAGCCTCCGCTTTGATGCTGATTCTCACGGCAGGAGCAATGCAGGCAATTGAGCTTCCCATAAAGAAAATAAACGGTAAAGAATACTACTATTACCAGGTTAAGCCGAAAGAAACAATCTACAGTTTGTGCAAACAATTCGGACTGACCAAAGCCGAACTTATAAAATACAACCCCGTTGTGGCCGACGGATTGCGCGCCAACCAGATTCTCTATTTCCCTGTCGACGAAATGGATCAAATCACAGCGGAGAAGGAAGCTCCCGAAGAAAAGGCCAAGCCCAAGACTATAGATGTGGCATCGGTAGCATCGACCCATTTCGTGGAGAAAGGTGAAACCATCTACGGAATCAGCAAGCACTACGGAATAACCGAAGAGGAGCTGATTGCGGCAAATCCATCGATAGCCCACGGCCTCAAACAGGGAGTGGTACTCAACATCCCCAAAAGCGGAAATCACGTGACATCGACATCATCGGAAGCTGATGTAGCCGAAGTCGACAACTATACAAGGGACGAAGAACCTGCAACCGAGCCGGAACAAGAGCCCGAAACCGAAACCACCGTTGTGGCTGAAGAAACGGAAACCGAGCAAAAAGCAGCACCTGAACTAAAACGTGAACCTGTAATGCCGGCCATCCCCACGACTACCGTCAACGACTATTACAACGAGGAGGACGCCGATGCCGAAGAGCCGTCGGAGGATGAAGCAACCGAAGAACAATCGGAGGAGAGCGACTCTACAATTGTCGACAACTCCGTCGACATAGCCATGATGCTTCCCTTCATGCTCGACCAGGAGAAACCCGACAAGCAGACTCAGCTATACACCGAGTTCTACAAGGGATTCCTCATCGCAGTCGACAGCCTGCGCAACATCGGCAGCAAAATCAACATCCGCGCATTTGACACTGCGGCAAGCATCGACACCGTGCGCAACCTCATGACCTCGCCCGACTTCGGAGTATATGACATCATAATCGCTCCTGATGACGAGGCTCAGCTCAATGCCATCTCGGACTTCGCATTACAGCACGACATGAATGTAATGAACATCTTTGCCGTAAAGAGTGAGTTGTACAAAAACAACAAGGCTGTAATGCAGGCCAACATCCCCCACTCCGACATGTATGATGAAGCCGTTACCGCATTGCTCGGCTCCTACATGGACTACATGCCCGTGCTGCTTATCCCCAACGAAGGCAAGACCGATAAGATTGAATTTATCAACAAGCTCCGCTCCGAGCTGTCGTCACGCAACCTGCCCTTCACCGAGATACACTATTCGGGTTATCTGAAGGAGAGCGACCTTGCACAGCTTGAGCATGACAACCGTTACATATTCGTACCCGCATCGGGAACACAGACCGAGTTCTCTCACATCATAGGAGCACTGAAGACCTATCGCGAAAATCTCCTGGACTACAACAATGTGCGCCTCTTCGGCTATCCCGAATGGATTACATTCCGCAGCGACATGCTCGAGAATCTGCACACGATGAACTCAACCATCTACTCACGCTTCTTCAATGACGACTCAAGCTACCGCTCGCGTGACTTCGCCGAACTCTACAAGCGTTGGTACGGCTCACCCATGATGAGCGCGATTCCCGTGCAGGGCATCCTCGGATTCGACACCGGATTCTATATGATCAATGCGATACACCGTGACAACAACGGGTTGAACAACTCACATTACTCTTACGACGGAATCCAAAGCGGCTATCACTTCTCAAAGCCCGCCGAATCGGAAGGTGTAATAAACGACCGATTGTACTTCATCAATTTCCGTCCGTCAGGAGTAATCGAAAAACTTCCACTGTAAATGAACATGATTCGCAATATAGCATTGGCTCTGCTGCTGTCGGTCGTCGGCTTGACCGCATCGGCACAGGCTCACTATACCTCAAAAGTGGCAATAGGCGGTAAAGCCGGTGTCACACTCTCCAAAATGTCGTTCGCGCCCAGCACCAAGCAGTCATTTGTAGTAGGTGAAACGATGGGTATAACAGTGCGCTACTGGGAGGAGCGTCACTTCGGACTGATAGCCGAGTTAAACCTGGAGCAACGCGGATGGAAGGAGAATTTCGAGGGTGCACCGTTCAGCTTTGAACGCAAGCTCAACTATATACAGCTGCCGCTTCTCACCCACATATTCTTTGGAGGACGCACCGTAAAAGGATTCTTCAATCTCGGCCCCGAGGTGGGATACATGATCAGCACAAGCTATTCATCCAACTTCGATGTCCACAACATAGCCAACATACCCGACTTTCCGCCAAACCGCGAAACCGACCAGATGATATTGGAGCCCACCAATAAGTTTGACTACGGAATATCGGGCGGTGCGGGCATTGAATTTACAATCAAGCGCAAGCATCTCATAAATCTCGAAGCACGTTACTACTTCGGAATCGGCAACATATTCCCCGATGAGCGTCGTGACACATTCTCGGCCTCGCGAGGAATGTCGATACTCGTCACCCTGGGCTACAGCTATCGCCTGAAATAATAAGCTTTCTAAGAGCCGGTTCGACAATAAATATCAACGGCTCTAAATCTTGCCGGGAGCGGTGAGGATGTGAAACACGAGATCATTGAGGATGTCGTAGGAATCCATACGCGACCCCACACCCTTGCTGCGACAATCGGCTACACGAATCTCGTGCAGAATCTCAATCAATTTCCACGCATTGTAATTGCGCATTCCCTGCTTGTAATCGTCGGGCAGCCATGAACGGCGTATTCCTATCTCGGCACATAACGCACTCTCGCTTCTGTCGCGACAGTAGGTGACAAGCAACAGATTGGAAAAATAGTTCCATATAGTGCCTATAGTCACTACAACAGGATTATTCTTGGGATTGCGGCGGAAATAATCGACAATCCTGAAGGCACGGTTGAAATCCTTCAAGGCAAGAGCGTTCACAAGTTCAAAGTTATTGTAATCCTTGCTCATGCCTATGTGGCGTTCAATCACCTCGGGGGTTATCGTTGACCCGGGGGCAAGAGCCACCGTGAGTTTGTCGATTTCATTGTACAGTCGCGAAAGGTCGGTACCCACGTAGTCACGCAACATGGCGAGTCCTTTGGTTTCGATGTTAAGCCCCTTCTGCTTTATGAATCCGCTTATTATGGGCCCGGCATTGCGGTCGGTCACCTTCTGTGACTCAAACACCACCCCACCATGGGTGTTTATCTGCTTTATCAGGTCCTTGGCCTTGGCTTGCGCGCCACGACAGCTGATCACCAATATAGTCGACATCGTGGGCTGTGAAGCATAGAGATGAAACCTGTTAAGCTGGTCGGCTCTTATGGCCTGTGCCTCCTTCACTATCACCACCTGATAATCCGACATCATAGGATAACGGCGACATGCGTCCATTATCGTGTCAGGCCCTGTTTCCGGGGCATAGAATGTGTAGAGATTAAAGTCACGGTCGGCTTCGGGAATTATATTCTCAAACATCGACAGCAACTCGTCGATATAGTAGCCCTCCTCGCCATGCAGCAAATATACGGGAGCATATTTGCGTGATGCGAGCTGCGATTTCAATCCTTCAAATGTAACTGCCGACGATGCCTGAGCCATAACTTATAAGGGTAATAATTTTTTTTGTAAATTTACAGAAAATAAGTGACGCAAACAAGAATATTGAATGGAGCTGAATCTGCCATCATTTGACATAAGACTGCAACGTGACGACGAAGGTGTAAAAATCTTCGACCGATTGCGCAAGAAGTTCATCATACTCACCCCCGAGGAGTGGGTAAGACAACACTTCGTGAACTATCTGATAAATCATAAGGGATTCCCTGAATCGCTAATGGCCAATGAAATAGGGATAACACTCAACGGCACGCGTCGCCGTTGTGACACGGTGGTATTTGACAAGCACGGCTCTCCGATGGTGATTGTCGAGTATAAGGCGTCGTCAATAGTGATTTCGCAGTCGACATTTGACCAGATAGTGCGTTACAACATGGTGCTCCATGCACGTTATCTCATCGTGTCAAACGGCATGAACCACTATTGCTGCCGCATTGACTACGACAACATGTCCTACGATTTTTTGAAAGAAGTTCCCGATTACGCCGATTTAGAATAGGTAGACCACTCTAATGTCCCAGGTGCGGTTCTTGGCACTGAAATCATCGAGCAGCTTGGTCTTGACGGCATAGACCATACCCCATGTGCGGCTTGCCTGTACCTGCCAGTTCTTGAAAATCTCGACACCCAATCCCACGGTAAGTCCCATTTCGCCTCCGGCATACTTCAACGCCTTCACATTGCTGTGAGCGGCAAGGATGCTGAATGACGGACCACCGAACACAAAGGGAGCGACATAGTCCTCCATTCCGTTAAGACGAGTATATTTGAATCGAAGATGTATAGGTATCTCTATGTAATGAAGATAGCTGCGCTCCTTGCCATAACCCTGCGAAGCCCACACGAGCTTTTCGCCGAGATTCAATGTGGCACCGCGCTGCTCATAGAAAATTCCCGAACTTACACCGAAACCGATACCGGGAAACATCATTTCGGTGGCAATACCGGTTGAGAATCCCACACTCTTGTCGACTGTGATCAAGTCTTGACGGAATTTAAGATTGGTGATATCGATTCCCAGCATAGGGCCGTAACGGAATTGAGCCGATGCGCTGAATGCGCCTATCATTGAAGCCACGAGGGCAAGACATAGAATATACTTTCTCATTTATAATGTTATTTTAGCACAAAGTTAACGATAGTCAACGTATTTACGCAATAACGAAGTGTAAAAATCGTGAAATATCGACGAAAAGCACAAAATCATGCAAAAAGTCGCGCTATGTCATCGATTGCTATGATGTTTATTATAATTTTCCCGTCGGGAGTATAGTTGGGCGTAGTCAGTTTAAACAAATCGCCGAGCAGATGCTCCATTTCGGCCGATGTAAGCTGACGCCCCGGCTTTATCGCCGCGGCTCTCGCCATCGACAATGCAATGTGGTGACGCAGGTCATCGGCTATCTTACCGCTTCCATCGACAACAGTGTCAATCATCGAGAGCATCAGTTCTCTCGGGTTGACATCGTTCATTACCGAAGGCATACCGTTAAGAGTCCAAGAGTTGTCGCCCAAACATGAGATGTCGAAGCCGAGGGCATTTGCCTCATCGACGATACCCTCCATAACGGCATTCTGCGCGGCGGTAAGGTCGACGACTTCGGGAAATATCACACGCTGTGTGCTCAACGCATCAAGATTTGCAAGATCGATGTAACGGTCATAGAGTATCCTCACATGAGCGCGATGCTGATCGATGACCATGAGCCCCGACTTGGAGGGCGACAATATGTAACGGTTCTTAAGCTGCATTACGCTCTGACTGTCGGTCACCGCTCCAAAGTCCAGTTCCCCGGCGGCATCATCATTCATGGTCGACGATACGGCCGACAGGTCGATATCATCGGTCATGTCGTTCAACGCACTTCCGCGCATTGTTTCGTAGGACTCATCACGGTTACGTGCAAAGTCTTCGTAAAGCTTCTCCCAATCCTGCGTTGCGTCATTCAATCCGCTTCGCCATGAACCGCCCGATGTCGACGGCGATGAATCGCGCGTGGAGGTGGTGTTGAAAGGATTGTATGACTTGTCGATTTTCACCTCATGGCTGGCATTGGCATTGGGATTGAACACGGGAATATCGGGAGCATCGGTGACATCAAATTCAATCGACGGCACGGCGTTGAACTTACCCAGACCCTCCTTTATGACAGCCGTGAGAATCTGCCATATAGGCTGCTCGTTCTCAAACTTTATCTCGTTCTTGGTGGGATGTATGTTGACATCTATCGTATCGGGGTCAACCGTGAAGTTCAGGAAATAGCACGGTTGCTCATCGGCTGGAATCAACTGGTCGTAACACTGCATCACCGCCTTGTGGAAATAGGGGTGACGCATATTGCGCCCGTTGACCATCAGATATTGCAAGGCTCCCCTCTTACGCGCATTTTCCGGTCGGCTGACAAATCCCGATATGCGCACGAGCGAAGTGTCGGTTTCAACCGGGACAAGCTGCTTGTCAAGAGCCTTGCCGAAAAGGTCGATTATACGCTGCTTAAACGAGCATTTCATCAATTGATGGACAGTCGTGTCGTTATGTACCAACAGAAACTCCACATTGGGATTGACCAATGCAAGGCGCTCAAACTCACGGAGTATGTTGCTCATCTCAACGTGATCGCTTTTAAGGAACTTTCGCCTTGCGGGCACATTGAAGAATAGATTCTTGACCATCATGTTGCTTCCCGGCGTACACACATCGGGCTCCTGGCTTTCAACAGTCGAGCCGCTGATGACGATGCGTGTGCCTATGTTGTCGTCCTTACGCATAGTGCGCAATTCGACTTGCGATATGGCGCATATCGAAGCAAGAGCCTCGCCACGGAATCCCATTGTGTGAAGCGAGAACAGATCGGAGGCCTGTGATATTTTGGATGTAGAGTGACGCTCAAATGCCAGTCGTGCATCGGTAGGCGACATTCCGCAACCGTTGTCGACAACCTGTATCAAAGTGCGTCCGGCGTCTTTAAGTATTATTTTTACGATTGTAGCTCCCGCATCTATAGCATTTTCGACCAACTCCTTTATCACCGATGCGGGACGCTGAATCACCTCTCCGGCCGCTATCTGGTTAGCCACCGAATCGGGCAACAGCTTTATTATATCGCTCATTTTATATAGTTTTCCTTGATTTAATTCACTGCAAAAATAGTGAAAAGCTACGATATTTTACCCACTTTTCAACGCAATCGTGCATTAAACTCCTTGCGCTCCCGGTCGAAAAACCAACCCCACTTGTTAAAATATTTCATCATGTTCACGATGTGAATCCACAACATCCTGCTGTTGTGATAGGAAGCTGCACGGTGATGGTGGACCACCGTTATTCCCGGATAGTATATTGTGCGATACATCCTGTACAATCGGCGTGAAAGGTCGATGTCCTCGGGATACATGAAGAACCGCTCGTCAAACAATCCTACTCTTTTCAGTGCCGACACGCGCAGCAGCATAAAGCTACCCTGATGATAGGGAGCATCGAATATTGCATCGTGTGACATGGATTTAAGCAGATAACGCTCATCGGACAATCGTGAGATAAATGACGGCATGAAACGCCGGGCAAATACATTCCACGGCGTGGGAAGCATGCGGCTCGTGTATTGTAACGCACCTGTTGAATCGACAATGCGCGGATGCAGCAAAGCCACATTCTCATTCTGCTCCATGTAACGCACGGCTATCTCAACCGACTCCGGGAGAAATTCCACATCGCTGTTCAGCACAAGATGGTAACGCACGCCCGCTTCAATGCTCTTACGTAACGCCACATTGTGCCCCGCACCGTAACCCACATTGTCATTAGCCATGTACTCAACGACGGGGTATCGGCCGCAAAGCTCCTTGACGGCGATGTCACGGGCATTATCCACCACATACACCTTGCTCACGACAGGCGAAGAGAGTGACGCAAGACAACGGCGCAACTCGTCACAATCGGTGTGATACGTTACTATGGAAACCGCTACATTCATCATTTCGACAGGCGTGACAATAATTTGAAGAAACTCCGTCCCGGCAACGAAGCGATTATACCGAGCTTATTCTTTGCCCTTACCCGCTTGTCACGCAGGCAATCCATGCGCAACTTCGATATGGCATCCCAACAAGCATCGGCTTCCTTAGAGTCACCCAAACCGTTACGCACAAGCAGGACAAACATATTGAAGTGTGCACTCAGCATGCGGCTTTTAGCGGCAGCCGACGCAGCGGGGCAATTGAGAGCGACATACTCCCCTATTCGTCCGACGACATCGAGTACATCAAGCCTGTCACGGGTGAAAACCGACAACCGGCTTCCGGCGCGCTTGCGGTAGAAATATAACACCTCATCACGGAATACAATCCTGCGGGCCTTTCCTATTATACGCGGCATTATGTCGAGGTCCTCATACATGATTCCGGGGGTGAAACGCTCCTCGTCAAACAGGTGACGCGCAAACATCTTTCCCGATACCGATGAATCGATACCGTCCTGATAAAGCAACGACTTCATGGCATCGTCACGTGACATAATCAGAGGTTCTGAATCACAGTGACGCATCTTGCCACCTACACGCGTCACCGCCATATCAGCATCGGCCATCATCGCATATAACCGCGTGACATAATCACGGGCTATTACATCGTCACTGTCGACAAACGTGACATACTCGCCCCGCGACACATCGATTCCGGCGTTACGTGCAACCGAAGGGCCGCAATTGTCACATTCAACCAAGCGGAATCGACCGTCACGTTCAACACGCCGGCGACATATAGCGTTACTTCCGTCGGTCGAACCGTCATCAATAAGAATCACCTCCATATTGTCGCACGACTGCAAGGCAATGCTCTCAAGACATTCGTCAAGAAAGGGAGCCGTGTTGTAGACCGGAACTATTACCGATATTAAAGGGATATGATTCACATAGACAAAGTTAGCACATCACGACAAATGTAGCGTCATTGCTGTGTCAAAAATATTGCATAACGTTTACGCTTCAATTAAATCGATTGAAAACGCACAAATTATCGGATAATTATTCCTATGTTTGCCCTTAATCAACATCAACATGACATGGCACAACATAACGAACTTGGGAAATGGGGCGAACAGGTGGCCTACGAGTATCTTCTCGTGCAAGGTTACACGATGGTTGAGCGTGACACCCGGCAAGGGCATTTTGAAATCGACCTTATAGCCACCAAGGGCAACCGCATCATATTCATCGAGGTCAAGACGCGTTCCGACCTCAAGGTCGATCCCGTTCAATCGATAAACTCACGCAAGATAGGACGAATATGCGCCGCCGCCAACAGCTATGTAAAACAACACAAACTGCCCCATGAGGTGCAGTTTGATATTGTCATTGTCATCGGAAATCCCGACAACTATACGATTGAACACATTCCCGACGCATTCATTGCGCCGATGCGCGGATACCGCTAATCGACCCGTCGTTTTCTAACCGATGGATCGGGCTCGTTCAACAATGCCTCCATTTCGGGAGGAATGTTGAATATGTCATCCTTATCCTTTGGACGCAACGCTTCATACCATTGGAAATTGGAGAGATAGAATATCGACTTCTTGGCCAAATAAAGAGGTGTAGCCGTTCCCGTGACTTCAGGCCACATCTTTATACGCTCTACCTGCATTGGCCCGGCAGAGAAATCGGCTGTAAGGAAGCTACTCTCGGAATTCACTATCTTGTTTATGGTAGAGTCGCTCTCCTCTGGCAACATCACCACCTCGACATTGCCGCTTACATCGAGCCTGCGCATATTGCCGTCGACAAATGTCGCCAGCATCTCCTTTCCGCTAAGCTGATTGTAAAACTCCTCGCCTACATGCTCGGCCGTAAAACCGAACTCGGGCAACTTGGCCCAATCGACCGTGGAGTCATTGAAATGCACATATATCACATTTCCGAATATCTGACGCGCCTCATTCCACACAATGGGATGACGGTGCATATAGAGGGTGGAGTCACGCTCCATGAAGCTTAACGAATCGCAAAGTCCCTGGATGTCGACTCGCCAAAAACGCACACGCGGATAGGCCGTCATGACATGGGTGGAGTCGTCGTGCAACACATAGGAACGTATCGTGTCGCCATGCATATAGAGAGTGTCGCCCTTGCTGTATTCAAGGATTCGGGCACGATTGGTGGCAAATGCGCTGTCCTGTTTCTCAAAGTAACAGCCGTAGTTGCCCTCAAGCATTGTCTGCCTAACCGAGTCGGTAAGCACCATGTTGCCGAAAGCCTCGCCAAAACCGGCTTTCTGGTCGTAGTATATGGTGTCGCCTGTCAATGTGCTGCCTCCCTCGGTGACGATAAGCGACCGGTCAAAGAGTTCCGAGAAGCCCATGTCAGTATTATAGATACCGTTACTTGAGTAGACGGTTGCACTGTCGGTGACAATAGTCGTGGGGCTAACGATGCGTGCTATATGGGTGCCGGTATTGTAAAGCAGAGTTTCGGTAGTCATGCGGAAGTCCTTATCCTCAATGTCGTTCAGCACCACATGCTCGCGGAACTCGGCATCCTTGGTATCGGGGCTGTATTGTCCGTAACCCGAAGTCAACTGATTCTCGGCATCGGTAATCTTGCCCTCGTTGTCATAGTAACCGATATTCGACGCAATGTCGTAATAGAAAGTATAAGTTTCCAATTCGACATCCTTATTAATAAGTCGCACCGGATTTATGTCATCGCCGTAGAAAGTGGCAAGTTCATCGGCACCGTTATAGTCAAGCTCGTCAGCATATACAAACAGGGTGTCGCCCTGCTCCATCCTCACATTTCCAAAAGCGTTCAACGAGCTTGACGCTTCGTAGAAATGAGCGCTGTCACAGAACATGAACATATCGCCCTTTCGGAACTGCACGTTACCTATCAGCACCTGATATTCGGTGCTGACCTTCTCATCCATCAACAGCTTGTCGGCACGTTCAAGAAACACACGACCTTCGGTGTGACGATTAGCCGATGGAATGGTAGGCTTTATCGCCAAAGTATCATTGGTTGCCAAAGGCGACTGTCCCTGCCGCTGCAAACCTTGACTGCCAAAAACTATCGACGGGACAAGAATACCCAAAAGGCATAGAAGGATAAGACTCCTTCTATGCCCTGAGTATAAATTATGTCGGTCGTTATTACGATTCATCTAAATCACTGATTTTTGTTTCGCTTCAACCAGCCATCGTGCTGGAAATCACAGTCGCGCCATCCATCCTCGATGCGCACGTAGGTATCCTTGATTTTCTTGTCGATCCACTCGGCAATTATCTTATTGCGCAACGAGTTTTCGTACATGTTCTTTATCATCTGGTAGTCGTCGCTCAATGTCGCGCGATGTCCATCGATGCGGTCGGCCAGTTTCACGATAACCACTATCTCACGGTTGTTGGTGGGATCCGACATGATGAACGGCTTCGACACCTCGCCTATCGACATGGTGTTTACTGCGCGGCTCACCTCCTGCGGCAGTTCACCCATCTGGAATCGAGTAGTACCGGTTTCGCCATTCACCATCAATCCGCGGTTGAATCGTGTATTCTTATCCTGCGACAAACCCGCTACAGCATCCTCAAAGGTGAACTTCTCGGCAAGAATGTCGGAGCGCACTGAATCGAGTCGGTTTATAGCGTCGGTAAGATCCTTTTCAGCAACCTTCGGGCGCAGCAGGATGTGTCGGGTGTTGATGCGGTCGCCGCGCTTCTCGATAAGCTGAATTATGTGGTAGCCATAGGTTGTTTCAACTATCTTGGACACCTTCTTGGTGTCATTCAGGTTAAAAGCGGCAGCGGCATACTCAGGCTCGAGATGACCGCGACCGAGGAATCCGGTTTCACCGCCTCGCATACCCGAACCGTCCTGTGCCTCGGAGTGGAGAATGGCAAGAGTCGAGAAATCGGCTTCGCCCTTATTGACCTTATCGGCATAGTCACGCAGTCGCGACTTGACCTCCTCGATTTCCTCTCGCGGAATCACGGGATTTATAGTGAGAATCTGCACCTCCACCTGCATGGGCACGAAAGGAATACTGTCCTGAGGAAGTCCCGAGAAATATTTGCGGACATCGGAGGGTGTGGTCTTGATGTCCTTGGTGAGATTGGCCTGCACCTCCTGCACCTTATATCGATTACGCATAGACTCCATCATCGTTTCACGTATCTGAGGCAACGGACGACGATAGAACTGCTCAACCTTCTCCTGAGTTCCAAGCTCATTGATAAGATAGTTGATCTGCATTTCCACACGCTGTGAAACTGCACCCTCGGAAACCTCGACCGTATCAAGTTCGGCCTGATGCAAGAAAAGCTTCTCGATAGCGAGTTGTTCGGGAATCACGCAATAGGGATCACCGTCTATGTTGGCACGCTCATAGAGCATGGTCTGATACATCTCCTCGACTTCCGACTTATAGATGGGCTGATCGCCTATCCACCATGCCACTTCTTCAATGACATTGTTGTTTTGCGCTATAGCAGCGATCGCCACCCCGGCGGCTGCAAATAATGTGATTGCTTTGTTTAGTTTCACTTTATATAATTTCTATTCTTGGTTAGCAGTATTAAGTTAACTATCATTGCTTGGCATCGTTCAACCCCAGGTCGACATGCACCTCGATGTCACCGTCCTTCAGCCCCTGGTCATAAAGTTGCTGTCGCAGTTCACGGTCATAGTCAACACGTGTACGGCTCATAAGCAGTTCCCTTATGCTCTCGGCAGCCGCCTCAAAGGGGGAAACGGAACCCGACGGCATATATTCACTCACGCTCAGCAGATACACATATCCGTCACGCGTGGTTTCAAATGTCTTGTTACGACTCAGAAAGGCGTCGGGCGAACCGCCGAAGTCAAAGGGGATTTTGGCTTCGACCTCTTCCCATGCAATCCATCGGTCACGAAAATAGTCGTAATGAATCGCTTCGCTCAATCCGTATTTCTCAAGATTGTCGATGTCGGCGGCCTTGTCGGAGCGATACCATTTACGCACATCCGACAGCCCCGCCGCATCCTTGGGGACCTTAATGTAGATGCCTTTTACAAGCGGACTCTTCAGCTTGAAATCCGATTTATTGGCTTCGTAGAATGCTCTCAAAGTGTCAACCGGAATGCTTTCGGCGGCATGCTCGGCATACATCTGACGGCGATATTCCCACATCAGCAACTCGTTTCGATAATCCTCGACAAGCTTGTCGATGCGCTTTGTGTCGGAGATGTTGCGTGCGGCAATCTCCCCTACCAGCTTATTGTCAATCCACGTGCGGATATAGGCACGTGTAAACTTCACGCTGTCGTCGCGTGACAATCCATAAGGAATATTCGATGCCAAATCATCGGCTGTAAGCGTCGATGCGCCTACCCTCACCAATACATCATCCTCCACCGAATCGGATTCGGTGCCACTGCAGGCGGCGAAAGCGATAATGAGAGGCATGAAAGCTATGTAACGTATTACATTCATCTTAATGTATATGGCAATCAAGCTTCAAATTTACTAAAAATTCAAATAAGGCAACTCCTTTATTGGATTTTTATTGACTTTTATGAGATATTTAAGCTTTTTTGAACTATCGATTCAAAATCGAGAGAGGCATGCTGCGGCGGTTTACCGTGACATGCCTCTCTCATTTATGTTAAAGCAATGAATTACTGATGTGACGCACTATAGTTGGGTGCCTCGCTGGTGATAGCCACATCGTGAGGATGGCTCTCGGCCACTCCGGCATTGGTGATGCGTGTAAACTTGGCACTATGCAGCTTATCGATGTTCTTGGCTCCGCAGTAGCCCATACCGGCTCTCAAGCCGCCGAGCATCTGATAGGTAACCTCATAGAGCGAGCCCTTGAACGGAACACGGGCGGCAATTCCTTCGGGAACAAGCTTGCGGGTATCGGTTTCACCTGCCTGGAAATAGCGGTCCTTTGAACCCTTCTCCATAGCCTCAAGCGAACCCATGCCGCGATAAGCCTTATACTTACGGCCGTTGTAGATGATAGTGTCGCCGGGCGACTCCTCAACACCGGCAAGCATACCGCCGAGCATAACCGAATAAGCACCTGCGGCAAGAGCCTTTACAATGTCACCCGAGTAACGGATGCCGCCATCGGCAATCAACGGAACATTGGTTCCCTCAAGAGCCTTGGCAACATCGTAGACAGCCGACAACTGAGGAACTCCCACACCGGCAATAACTCGAGTTGTGCATATAGAGCCCGGACCGATGCCCACCTTAACGCCGTCGGCACCGTTCTCGACAAGGAACTTGGCAGCTTCGCCTGTTGCAATGTTGCCGACAACCACGTCGATGTTGGGGTACTTTTCCTTAACGCTGCGGAGCACGCCGACCACACCTGCGCTGTGACCATGAGCCGTGTCGATAACGATTGCATCGACACCGGCAGCCACGAGTGCATCCACGCGGTCCATGACATCGGGAGTCACACCCACGCCGGCGGCTACACGAAGACGGCCAAGAGCGTCCTTGCAGGCATTGGGCTTGTCCTTAGCCTTGGTTATGTCCTTATATGTAACGAGGCCCACAAGTCGACCTTCATTGTCAACTACGGGCAACTTCTCTATCTTATGCTGTTGGAGTATGCTTGCAGCCTCTTCAAGATTGGTGGTCTGTGAAGTCGTGACAAGGTTCTTTGATGTCATCACCTCATCGATAAGGCGGTTGAGGTTCTGCTCGAAACGCAAATCACGATTGGTAACGATACCTACAAGCTTACGGTCGTCATCAACAACGGGAATACCACCGATGTGGAATTCCTCCATCATGGCCAAGGCATCCCTTACGGTGCTTCCGCGCTTGATGGTGACAGGATCGTATATCATACCGTTTTCGGCACGCTTAACGGCATGTACCTGACGAGCCTGCTCGGCTATCGACATGTTTTTGTGGATAACACCGATACCACCCTCGCGAGCAATGGCAATGGCAAGACGAGCCTCGGTCACCGTGTCCATAGCGGCCGAAACCAGTGGTACATTCAATGTTATGTTTCGTGAAAACTTGGTGGTAAGGTCAACACACCGCGGTAAGACTTCCGAATAGGCCGGAATCAAAAGGACATCGTCAAATGTAAGACCGTCCATTTTTACTCTATCTGCAATAAATGACATACTGTGTAGAATTTATTGCGCACAAAGTTAATGCTTTTTTCACACATTAAAAAATCGGCGGCCAAAATCATTTCTGCTTTGGCCACCTTTTTTAATATATTTTAAGCATTATGGGCAATTTTGCCCGTTTCAGCCACCAGAGCGTGCATCGCCGCATCAAAACAGGGTGAGCAGATACTTGCGTATAGCGACACGCACATCGGCCGCACGACAATTAAAACCGTTCACCATTATGACAACCACATGGGTGGGACGGCGTGAGGCGTCAAGCTTGTAACCGGCATAGCACAGCACACCGTTCATGCTGCCCGACTTCAGTGCCAACCGTCCGGCAAGCCTCGTGTCGGCAAGAAGCGACCTTACAGTGCCCTCCTTTCCCGCCAACGGGAACAATGACACATAATCCTTGTCAGACGACATCTTAGCCAATATGTCACCAAGAAACTTCGGGGTGAAACGGTTGGTGCGCGCAAGTCCGCTACCGTCACACACCTTTATCGAGGAGAAGTCGACGCCTTCACCCTTCCAATAATCACTCTGTACCTCAAGAGCGGCATCGGCAGTGTGCAGCCCCTTGGCCGACGAAAGCGAGCGCAACATTCCCTCAGCAAAAAGGTTATTGCTCTTAAGCATCATTACGCGCAATATCTCGTCGCGCAACGGCGACTTGTGCCTTAACGGAGTGATGCCATTAACCTTGACCTCCATGAACTCGTTGCCGCACCCGATGCCGGCACTACCCAGTGCATCGACAATTTCGTCACGCAACACAAAGTCAGGATAGGGCATCGAATAGCGTGACGCATAACTCTCGCCCCTGACGGTGCCATACACATTTAATATATAGGAGCCCTCGCCTCGCATTGCCATGACATCGCCCTTTGAGCCGCTGCGCAGTGAATTGACAACTTCAAGCCCCGGAACGGCCGGTGTAGTGTCGACACCCGTCGACCCGTCGCCGGGATACAAACGCATCGAGAAACTGTTGTCCTTATAGTTCAAGCCATAGAGTCCCGCACCATATTCCCAGGCAATGTCCTCAAGCAACCAATAGGGCGACACGCCTATTTCGGGAAATCCGCCGTTGTCGACCAAAACCTCCCCGGCTATTGAGTCAATGCCCTGTTGACGCACCCAGGCAACAATGTCATTTACAAAACCCTTGTTAGATGGAAAACTCCCCGACTCCAACGTTGGATCGCCGCAGCCATGCACCACGACATTTCCCGACAACACTCCGTCGACGATCTCGCCATGCAATGTGACGGCAGTAGTGAACGGACTATCCTTACCCAACATTCTCACAGCCGACGCTGCAGTGAGGCACTTTGTAACCGATGCCGGAGTAAACGCCTTCTCGGCATTATAGGACTTCAGGCATTTTCCGGTGGCAAGCTCCATAACGTATATGCCCTCAAGCGCAGCCTCATCACCCTTGAACACTATTGGTGACGCAGCACCGGCACATAACGCAAAGCTCAAAAATAGAAAAGCAATCAAATGTTTCATGCTTCAAAATTACATAAATTCCACGAAACAGCGACTCCACGGTATATTTTAACCTTACAAACAGGCTAAGAGTCGGTTCGACAATAAATATTAACGGCAGGGTCGCATAGTGCGGAGCGTTTTTTGGTCTGCGAGGAAGGAGTGTACTGGATGTACACGACTGACAAACAGACGGAAAAGCGCCCGCAATATGCGAGGCGATGGTAATTTTGGTTCAACCAAAAGGGAAAAGGTTTGATTTGTGTTATATCTCAGTAACATGAATCATTGGCTCCATGAAAATAAAGTTTAAACATTGCCGGCGGAAGCGCATCCGTAAGTTTTTGTCAGGCTTCCTTGGAAAGGAACGGACAGACCCCTATAAGATATTCACAGCTATTGCATATTTGGTTTACACCGGATGTCAGTGGAAGATGCTGCCCCGATATTTGATGGGACGAAAGTTACCTTCGCCTCGGCCACTCGTTGGCGCTTTTCTTCATCTCTTTCGGTCACGATGGAGCCCCATCGCTCCCTCAAGAGCTAAAGAAAATCACTCAACAATTGACCGCCCTGCCGTTAACATTTATCGTCGAACCGGCTCTAAATAATCGTTGCTATTTTTATATATTTTTACAAAATTCATTAGTTTTAGCTATGAAAATTGCTTGTATGTGACGAAAAATGTTTAATTTCGCACAGTTTATTCTAATTTGTGCAATATTTATGGCAATCAAGACTCGTGAAAAGCTTATTGAAGTAGCAAGACAGCTGTTCGCTCGTAAGGGTATCGAAAATACCACTATGAACGACATTGCCAACGCTTCGGAGAAGGGTCGCCGCACCATCTACACCTATTTCAAGAATAAACGAGAAATCTACAATGCAGTTGTAGAGAAAGAGAGCGAACAACTTGTAACCCGACTGCGCGAAGTGTTGGCAACCGATCTGAAGCCGACCGAAAAACTGATGAGCTACATCGACAAGCGATTTGATATTGTAGTGGAAACCGTTCACCATCATCAGGACAACGCCATGTTGCGCACTCTTTTCATACGCGAAGTAAAGCGCGTCGAACGCATACGCAATCTTGCTGTCGAAAAGGAGATGGAGATGCTCCGTCAGATAATACGCGACGGCTTGAAGACAGGAGAATTTGACCCGGAGAAAGTCGACGGAGTATATTCGACGATGATAATGCTGTTTCAGGGCATAGAGTTGTCGTATATGCGAGCCAACTTCGAGCAAATGGGAGTCGATGCATCGAAACTTCGCAATCAAATCAAGCAATTCATAATAAACGGTATAAAGAAATAAACTCAAACGATTATGTATATAAACGCCACAGGATATTACGTCCCCGAGGGACGCGTCGACAACGACCATTTCCTTGAAGTCAACGGATTAACAAGCGACTGGATATATAAACGCACAGGAATAAAGACTCGCTCCAAAGCCGGAGAAGGCGAAGGACACAACTCGATGGGTCTGGCCGCAATTGCCGATGCCATCAAACATCTGCCCTACGACATAAAGGATGTCGACCTGATAGTATCAGCCTCTTACTCTCCCTACGACACCGTGGCTACCCTCGCCCACATAGCGCAACGCGAATATGGCATAACCAACGCACGCGCAATATATGTATCGGCCGCATGCTCGTCATTTGTCAACGGTCTTGAAATCATCGAAACATACTTCGCAGCCGGAAAGGCGACAAAGGCACTCCTCGTGTGCTCGGAGCACAATACATATTACTCCAATGAAAGCGACCCGAAATCGGGACATCTCTGGGGTGACGCCGCAGTAGCCTACTTCCTGTCGAAGGACAAGACCGCCGACAGCGACATTGCCGTCAAGGAGGTATTCACCCGCGGACTCGGTGACATAGGCAAAGGCCCCGAAGGCGTGGTGCTCCGTCCCAAAGAAGGCGGCATCGAGATGCCCGACGGACGCGACGTATTTGTAAACGCATGTCACCAGATGCTTGTAGCGCTTGAAAATGCCACAGCACCCCACAACCTGACTCCCGCCGATCTCGACTACATCATAACACATCAGGCCAACAAGCGAATCGTGGCACAGGTGGCTCATCAGCTCAACCTGTCGGACGAACACTTTCTCAACAACATCGAGGAGCTCGGCAACACCGGTTCGGCAAGCTGCGCACTTGTATTCGCACAAAACCGCGACAAGTTCAAGAAGGGCGACAAAGTGGGACTCACCGTATTCGGCGGCGGATATTCATGTGGAGCATTCCTTCTTGAAGTGTAATGGCCGACTACATCAAGCGTGAAGTAGAAAAGATTGCGACCGTAATAGGAGCACTCCTCATCAAACTCGGCATAGGCAAAAGCGGCAACACGGTCGAAAATGCATACGACTGCTGCCGCAAGGAGCTGTCGGACGGGCTCGACATCGATCTTGACAGGCTGCTTGTCGACGACAATCCGCTGATGTATCTTACGGCAGTCAAGGGCTTCGGGCCCGAGCATCTGGAGTCGCTGGCACAAGCGCTTCGCGCGACGATGCCAACCGGCTCGGCACGACGCGACACCGAACTCACGCTGCTTATAGGCAAAATACTGAGCTATCTCAGCGACATAGGCTACGTGTCATTCTCGCTCGGGAAGCGATAATTTTGGATATACGACATTATTTCGTTACTTTTGCACCTGATTAGATTAAATATACAATAACCAAAAACTCGATAACAGATGAAATTACTCGAAGGAAAGACAGCACTTATCACAGGTGCCGCACGTGGTATCGGTAAAGCTCTCGCCCTGCGTTTCGCTCAGGAAGGAGCCAACATTGCATTCACCGACCTCGCCATCGATGAAAACGGCAAAGCCACTGAAAAGGAAATCGAAGCTCTCGGCGTAAAAGTAAAGGGTTACGCTTCAAATGCAGCCGATTTCGCCCAGACCAAGGAAGTTGTAGCCGAAGTACACAAGGATTTCGGTTCGATAGATATCCTCGTAAACAACGCAGGTATAACCAAGGACGGCCTCATGATGCGCATGACCGAGGCTCAATGGGACGCCGTGATAGCAGTGAACCTTAAGAGTGCCTTCAACTTCATCAACGCCGTTCTCCCCATAATGATGCGTCAGCGCGGCGGCTCAATAATCAATATGGCATCGGTAGTAGGTGTACACGGAAACGCCGGACAGGCCAACTATGCAGCCTCAAAGGCTGGACTTATCGCCCTCGCCAAGTCGATAGCCCAGGAAGTAGGCTCACGCGGCATACGCGCCAACGCCATAGCTCCCGGATTTATCGAAACCGCCATGACTGCCGCCCTACCCGATGACATTCGTGCCGAATGGGTTAAGAAAATCCCCTTGCGCCGTGGCGGCCAGGTTGGCGACATCGCCGATGTAGCCGTATTCCTCGCTTCCGACATGTCAAGCTATGTTACCGGTCAGGTAATTCAGGTTGACGGTGGAATGAACATGTAATACACATCGACACAAACGACATACACGGCATCCGCACTGCTCTTTAACGACAGTGCGGATGTCTATTTTTTTAACGCAGTGAACAAAAATAGTTGCCAATTTGCTTATTTTATGGTAACTTTGGACACATTAGCAAAACCGATAGAAATGCTTACATACAATACTCAACTTAAAAAACTCATATTGCCCGAATACGGACGCAACATCCAGCAGATGGTCGACCATTGCCTCACAATCGAGGACAGGGAAGAACGCACCGCATGCGCCTACTCGATTATCAACTCGATGGGCAACCTGTTTCCACAGCTGCGCGATGTCGACGATTTCAAGCACAAGCTGTGGGATCATCTCGCAATAATGAGCGACTTCAAGCTTGACATAGACTATCCGTGCGACATTATACGCCCTGAGAATCTGGAAACTCGTCCCGATCGAATAGACTATCAACTGTCACCGATAAAGATGCGCCATTACGGCAAAAGCATCGAACTGATGATAGCCAAGGCGGCTACGATGGAGGATAACGAGGAGCGTGACGCACTGATAAGGCTTATCGCCAACCACATGAAGAAACTCATGCTCGCCGTGAATCCCGACGGAGTCGACGACGCAAAGATATTCAAGGATCTGGCCATGTACAGCCACGGAGCCATACGCCTTGATCCGGCAACCTATCATCTACATGAATTCAAGGCAGCTCCAGCTCCTACAACTTCCAAGAAGAAAAAGAAAAAATAAAATTCCTTTATACCATGAGTACATTCATTGTCGAAGGCGGACACCGCCTTGATGGAGAAATCACCCCGCAAGGAGCCAAGAACGAAGCGTTGCAGATACTTTGTGCCACCTTGTTGACCCCCGACAAGGTAACAGTCGAGAACATTCCCGATATTCTCGACATAAACAATCTCATATCAATGCTTTGCGAGATGGGAGTGAAAGTCGAGAAGATTTCGCCCAACACCTACTCGTTTCAAGCCTCCGACATAAACCTCGATTACATCACCACGCCCGAATACATCAAGAAATCGGCATCGCTGCGCGGTTCGGTAATGTTTGTGGGTCCCATGGTGGCACGTTTCGGCTATGCCGTACTCCCTAAGCCCGGAGGCGACAAGATAGGCCGCCGACGCCTCGACACCCACTTCATCGGTATAAACAAGCTCGGAGCTGAATTTGAATACAACACCGAGCAACACGCCTACGAAATCAGAGCCAACGAACTCAAAGGCACCTACATGCTTCTCGACGAGGCTTCGGTGACCGGAACAGCCAACATAATCATGGCCGCAGTCCTTGCCAAAGGCACCACGACCATATACAATGCGGCTTGTGAGCCCTATATCCAGCAGCTGTGCCGAATGTTGTGCCGAATGGGTGCAAAGATAGAAGGCATCGGCTCCAATCTGCTGACAATCCATGGCGTGGAATCGCTTCACGGCACAACCCACCGAATACTCCCCGACATGATCGAGATAGGCAGCTTCATAGGCATGGCCGCAATGACGGGAAGTCACATCACACTGAAAAATGTAAGCTACAACGACCTCGGAATAATGCCCGACAGCTTCAAGCGCCTCGGCATCGAACTTCAGGTCAAAGGCGACGACATCGTAATACCTCAACATGACGGATATGAGATTGACACCTTCATGGACGGTTCGATAATGACATTTGCCGACGCCCCGTGGCCCGGACTCTCCCCCGACCTTCTCAGCGTGTTTCTCGTAGTGGCCACCCAGGCTCGAGGCAGCGTGCTCATACACCAGAAAATGTTTGAAAGCCGACTCTTCTTCGTGGACAAGCTCATCGACATGGGAGCCCAAATCATATTGTGCGACCCGCACCGTGCCGCAGTCATAGGTTCGGGACGACTGAACTCGCTAAGAGCCACCAACATGGTTTCGCCCGATATTCGTGCCGGTATCGCAATGCTTATCGCGGCAATGAGCGCACGAGGCACAAGCCACATACATAACATCGACCAGATTGACCGCGGCTATGAAAACATCGACAAGCGATTGAATGCCATAGGCGCAAACATCATGAGAGTTTCCAACTAATCGACAGAATGATAACTTCGGAGCAAATCATCGAAATAGGCAAGTTTGGCAAGCCCCACGGCATAAACGGGGAGATATCGGCATTCATCGACGAGGATGTCGACATTGAGGCCATAAACCGAATAGTGATGGATGTCGACGGTATATACGTGCCGTTTTTCATCGACTCACTACGCCCGAAACGCACTGAAACGGTGCTGATTAAAATTGACGAAATAGATGACGAGCGCCATGCCGCCCGGCTCACCAACCGCATAATATATGCACTGAAAGAGGATGAAGTGAAGGCTGCACCCGACCATGACGATGACGGCTTCTATGCATCGGACCTGATAGGCTATACAATCGTACATGCCAACGGTGAACCCGTGGGAACAATAACCGACATCGAGGACTCGACCGAAAATGCACTGTTTGTCATCAACCGTCCCGACGGACAGCCTGCATACATCCCCATAGCCGATGAGCTTATAGATGAAATAAACCCCGAGGAGCGATACATCGTAATGACGCTCCCCGAGGGTATACTTGATTTATAGAATTAATTTTTGTTTCGCCCGCTCCCGGTCAATCCCAAAGAGCGTCACGCACTGCAAATCGAGGTCTATGCTTGACTTCGATGAATATCTTGCCTATATATTCGCCCACGATTCCTATGCTCATCAATATGATGCTGCCCAGGAACCACACCGACATCATTATAGAGGTCCAGCCCGATATTGTCTTATGTGCGAAGTAAGCCGACAGCACGTACACTGCCACACCTATATCTATAAGGAGCAGTATCAGTCCCACCATGAATATGATGCGTATAGGCTTTGACGAAAACGAGGTTATGCCGTCGATGGAGAAGCTGAGCATTTTGGCAAGCGGGTACTTTGACTCACCCGCCACTCGCTCGTGACGCTCGTAGGTGACCACAGCGGTGTCGAGTCCTATCTGCGGTATTATGCCGCGAAGAAACAAGTTACTCTCGCCGTAATCACTAAGCATGTCGAGCGCCCGGTTGCTCATAAGCCTGTAGTCGGCATGGTCGTAAATCGTGTTCAGCCCCATCATCTTCTGGAAGCTGTAGAATCCGTGTGCCGTAGTGCGCTTGAACCACGTGTCGGACGCACGACTTGAACGCACGCCGTAGACAATCTCCTTTCCTTTGCGGAATTCCTGCACCATCTTTACGATAGCCTCGGGATCGTCCTGCAAATCGGCATCAATCGATATAGCGGCATCGCAGCGGTCACGCACAGCCATCAGTCCGGCAAGCAGCGCGTACTGATGACCGCGATTGTGAGCAAGCGAAATTCCCTTTACTCGCTTGTCGGCTGCATGCAGCTCGGTAATTACATTCCAAGTGCGGTCACAGCTACCGTCATTGCTGCACATTATATAGCTCTCAGGCGATGCGAGCCCGTCGGCGGCCATACGGTCAAGCAACTCGGTGAGTCGTGCCACCGATATGGGCAGCGCCTCCTCCTCGTTGTAACAAGGAATGACAATTGCGATTACGGGAAGTGACATAATAAAAATCTATTAATAGTTACGAGCAAAGATTACGCGCTGTGCCGAAGGCTTTCCGGTAACCATGCACACACCGGGAGTCTTGTCGCCTTCCAGAGGTATGCAACGTATCGTAGCCTTTGTTTCGGCCTTGATCTTCTCCTCGGTTTCAACCGTACCGTCCCAGTGAGCGAGAATAAATCCGCCCTTCTCGATCTCCTTCTTGAACTCTTCGTAAGTGTCGACCTCGCGGGTCATCTCCTCACGATGCTTGAGAGCCTTCTGGTAGATATTGGTCTGTATCTCCTCAAGCAATGCCTGCACGCGGGCTGCTATGCCATCCAGCGGCTCAACCTGCTTCTCGAGAGTGTCACGACGCATCACCTCAACTGTTCCGTTCTCAATGTCACGCGCACCTATTGCAAGACGCACGGGAACACCCTTCAGCTCATAGTCGGCAAACTTGAATCCGGGACGGCGATTTTCAGCGTCATCATACTTGACACTGATGCCGAGAGCGCGAAGTTGCTCGACAATAGGCTCTACAGTCTTGCTTATCTCGGCAAGCTGCTCGGAGTTCTTGTAGATGGGGATTATGACAACCTGAATAGGAGCCAAGTGAGGAGGAAGCACAAGACCGTTATCGTCGGAGTGGGTCATGATCAACGCACCCATAAGTCGAGTGGAAACTCCCCATGAGTTAGCCCATACATATTCGGGCTGATTGTCCTTATTGATGAATGTCACATCGAATGCCTTTGCGAAATTCTGACCGAGGTTATGCGATGTTCCCGACTGCAAAGCCTTGCCATCCTGCATCATGGCCTCGATGGTATAGGTGTTGAGTGCTCCCGCAAAACGTTCGTTAGCCGATTTAACACCCTTGATGACGGGCATTGCCATATACTTTTCAGCAAAATCGGCATAGAGATTAATCATCTGTACGGTACGAGCTTCCGATTCCTCGGCTGTAGCATGGGCACAGTGGCCTTCCTGCCACAAGAACTCGGCTGTGCGGAGGAACATGCGTGTACGCATTTCCCAGCGCATAACGTTGGCCCACTGATTGCAAAGCACGGGCAGGTCACGGTAGCTGTGAATCCAGTTCTTATAAGTTCCCCATATAATGGTTTCGGAAGTGGGACGCACGATAAGCTCCTCTTCAAGACGGGCATCAGGATCCACTACCACGCCGTTACCGTTGGGGTCGTTCTTCAGTCGATAGTGAGTAACGACAGCACACTCCTTGGCGAAACCTTCAACGTGCTCAGCCTCACGGCATAGGAATGATTTGGGAATCAATAGCGGGAAATAGGCATTCTGCACACCGGTTTCCTTAAACATGCGGTCGAGTGTCTGCTGCATTTTTTCCCATATCGCGTAACCATAAGGCTTGATTACCATACATCCGCGCACTGCGCTCTGCTCGGCGAGATCGGCCTTGGTGACAAGTTCGTTATACCATTTTGAATAATCTTCACTGCGTTTGGTGAGGTCCTTTAATTCTTTTGCCATCGTAAAATGAATTTTTACTTATTGGGTTGATTACTTTTATTTAATGTGCAAAATTAGCTAAAAACGCCCATATTTTAGGCATATAGGGCCAAGTTTTTTGAGCAATAAAAAGCGGGACACACCGCCGTTGCGATATGTCCCGCTATATATGTCGGTTTTCAGCTCTTTACTTAGCCTCTTCAACCGCAGCTTCAGGCTTCAGCCAATGGTCGAGCCAACGGAAGAATACACGCTGCCAAAGCACTGCATTCTGGGGCTTCAAAATCCAGTGGTTCTCATCGGGGAATATGAGCATTTCAGCCGGAACACCACGCAGGCGAGCGGCATTGAACGCCATCATGCCCTGCGATGCAAGGATGCGGAAGTCATACTCTCCGTGAGTTATGAGAATAGGAGTATCCCACTTGTCGACAAATTTATGAGGTGAATTGGCAAAGCTGCGCTGTGCAACTGCATTTGACTTGTCCCAGAACGGGCCGCCGAGGTCCCAGTTGGCAAACCACATCTCCTCAGTTTCGAGATACTGTGATTCGGTGTTGAATATACCGGCATGAGCGATAAAGCAGGCAAAGCGCTTGTCATGATTTCCGGCAAGCCAATATACCGAGAATCCGCCATAACTTGCACCGGCGGCACCGATGTGTTCACCGTCGATATAGGGCTTCTCCTTCATGTAGTCGACTGCGCTCAAGTAGTCACGCATATTCTGGCCGCCGTAATCGCCCGATATCTGTGCGTTCCACTCAGTACCGAAGCCGGGAAGTCCGCGACGGTTGGGAGCGATGATGACATAACCGTGCGACGCCATTACGGCAAAGTTCCAACGGTAGCTCCAGAACTGGCTTACGGCCTGCTGGGGACCGCCCTGGCAATAAAGCACTGCGGGATATTTCTTGCTCTCATCGAAGTTGGGAGGCAGGATAACCCATGTGAGCATCTCCTTACCATCGGTCGTTGTCACCATTTCCTGTTTAACGGTAGGCATGGTCACCTGATTGAGGAGCTCCTTGTTGACTTCGGTAAGCTGCGTCACTTCACCGTCCTTAACAGAATATATCTCGTTGGGAGCGATCATAGAGTGATGCATTGTGATGACACGGCCGTCGGATAGAGGTGCTATGCAGTCATAGTCGCAAGTACCTTGAGCTACCACGCTCACTGTGCCGTCAAGTCCTATAGAGAACATGGGCTTAACACCGTCACGGCAAGCGAGGAAATATAAGAAGCGGCTATCGTGAGCCCACGATATGGCATCGACAGTGTAATCCCAATTAGCTGTAAGGTCGGTCTTTTCACCGGTAGCGCAATCCATTACAAAAATGCGGTTTTTGTCGCTTTCATATCCGTCATGCTCCATGCTCAGCCATGCCACATACTTTCCGTCGGGCGAATAGACAGGATTGGTGTCGTAACCCATCATGCCCTCGGTGATGTTCTTGGTAGTCTTCGATTCGAGGTCATAGAGATACAAGTCGGAATTGGTCGACAATGCATACTCCATTCCGGTCTTCTTGCGTGACACATATATAAGCTGCTTGCTGTCGGGCGACCAAGCAAACGACTCGACGCCGCCAAACGGCTTCATGGGAGCCTCGTAAGGCTCATCCTGCATTATGTCGTAGACATTGGTGACGCTGTTTCCGTCAAAGTCGCCGAGGAAGGGATGAGGAATCTCGGTCACCCACTCGTCCCAATGCTTGTACATGAGGTCGTCAATTATTCGACCCGAAGCCTTGGGGAGGTCGGGATATACATCCTGAGCTGTCTTCGTATATTTAACATTGGCAATCATCACCACATGCTTTTCATCGGGTGAGATGAGGAAGCCGTTGACTCCGTTCTCAACATTGCTGACACACTTGCGATTGTTGCCGTCGGCATCCATAACCCACACCTGGTTGACACCGTTATCGGGATAGAGGAATGCAATCTGAGCACCGCCGTTAATCCACACGGCATTGTTTTCCGACTTGGGTGTACGTGTCAGGCGCTTGGCATCGCTGCCGTCGACATTCATTACATAGAGGTCGCGGTTGGAGGCGTTTTCCTCAATGCTTTCGTAGGAAACACCATAAAGGATTTTGGTTTCATCGGGCGACACAACCGGCTCGGTCACTCGTCCTAATGCTTCAAGAGCCTCTACTGAAAAAATACCGTCGGTTATTTTCAAGTCGGGCTTGTCGATAACTTTATCATCGGCTTGTTGAGTCGCACACGATGCGGCCGCAATGAGTAAAGCTGTTGACATAATGACTGGTTTAAAATAATTGTACATATTGTAAAATAATTAATGATGTATTACGGTTTTTAACACACTTTACAAAGGTACAAAATTATTTTAATCCTGATTTAGCAACGATAAGGCCCGTCAGTCATTTAACATATAACAACATTCGATAAGCTAATTTGAACATTTAAAAATCGTACCTTTGCAACATATAATAAATTGACATGCCCGAAAACAATCAATCAAATAGCTCACGACGCCAAAAACCTCAGCACTCATCGCTCTACGACACCGGAGGGCGCATGATGCCGCGTGACAAGGAGGTGGAAGAGGCGGTACTCGGAGCCCTCATGCTGGAAAAGGATGCCTACACAACGGTGTGTGACATCCTGAAACCTGAAAGTTTCTACGAACCGGCCCACCAGCGCATCTACGAAGCCATCCAGAGCCTCGGCGCGGCGCAGAAGCCCATCGACATGCTCACCGTGGTAGAGCAGCTTCGCCTCAACAACACCCTTGACGAAGTTGGCGGCCCCGTAGTCATATCGGAGCTTACCTCACGAGTGGCCTCGGGAGCCCACGTTGAATTTCACGCCCGAATCGTGGCGCAGAAATACCTTGCACGCGAGCTCATAACCTTTGCGTCATCAATCGAGGGGAAAGCATTTGATGAGAGCAACGATGTCGACGACCTGCTTCAGGAAGCCGAAGGAAAGCTGTTTGAGATTTCGCAACGCAATGTAAAGAAAGATGTCACGCAAATCGACCCCGTGATAGGACAGGCCATCGAGCAGATACAGTCGGCGGCCAACCGTACATCGGGACTCAGCGGACTTGAATCGGGCTATCACAAGCTCGACCAGTTGACTTCGGGATGGCAGAACTCCGACCTTATAATCATAGCCGCACGACCGGCTATGGGTAAAACCGCATTCGTGCTCTCGATGGCCAAGAACATGGCGGTCAACTTCAACATTCCGGTGGCCATATTCTCTCTTGAAATGTCCAATCTCCAGTTGGTAAACCGTCTGATAAGCAATGTGTGCGAACTGGAAAGCCAAAAGATAAAGTCGGGACAGCTTACTCCCATCGAATGGGATCAGCTGATGTCACGCGTAAAGCACCTCTACAGCGCACCGATGTACATCGACGACACACCATCACTGTCGATATTCGAGTTACGAACCAAAGCCCGTCGACTCGTAAGAGAGCATCAGGTGAAGTTCATAATCATCGACTACCTGCAGCTGATGAACGCCTCGGGCATGAAGTTTGGCAGCCGCGAGCAGGAGGTGAGTATGATATCACGCTCCTTGAAGCAGCTTGCCAAGGAGTTGAACATTCCCATCGTCGCCTTGTCGCAGCTCAACCGCTCGGTTGAATCACGCCCCGGCAACGAAGGAAAGCGTCCTCAGCTCAGCGACCTCCGAGAGTCGGGAGCGATCGAGCAGGATGCCGACATTGTGTGCTTCATTCACCGTCCCGAGTACTACACCCGCTCCGACCAGGATGCTGCAGGAAACGACATTCGCGGACTTGCCGAATTTATCGTGGCAAAACACCGTTCGGGTTCGGTCGACGACATAAAGCTTAGGTTCAAGGCCCGATTCGCCCGTTTTGAGAACTGGGACGAGGAGGACAACGAGGCACTTTCATCGACAAGCACCGTAGGTTCAAGGCTAAATACATTTGACAGCGACCCCATTGCATCGACAGGCACGCTAAGCGGCGGCGACGCCGACATCATGAGAGGGCCCGAAGATACACCTCCTCCGTTTTAGAGCCGGTTCTTAAAACATTTTTTTCACAATAAGTCGGAGCATTTTAAACTTTTTCTCACAGGCATTGTTTTAGAGGTATAAAAAGAACATTTTATAACTCAACTATTTCAATGTTTATGAAAAAAGCTTTATTAATGATTGCCCTCATGCTAGGTAGCGTGACCGCTTTCGCTCAGAACAAGAACGAGGTGAAACAGCTTCAGGCTTTCTTATCTCAGCCAGCTGAAAAAGGTGGAACAAATGCAACTGCATTAAAGATCACTGACATTAAATCACCGGCAACATGGGAAGGTGTCACCGTAGCTAACGGACGTGTAACCGCTATCGAATGGAAAGACAAGCACCTTGCCGGAACTCTTGACCTGTCGGGCTTCACAGCTCTTACTAAGGTGGATGTATCGCGTAACGCCATTACTTCAATCTCAGTAGCAGGTGACGCAGCTCTCGTAGAACTCAACGCTTCACGCAATAAGCTCTCGACTCTTACGCTTGACGGTAATGCCGCCCTTACAAAGCTTACAGTTTACCGCAATCGTCTGACCGACCTTGATATTGCAGGAACTCCGCTTCTTGAGAACCTGAACTGCTCTAACAACTTGTTTGTCGAATTAAGTGTAGCCAACGCCACCAACCTTAAGACTCTTAACTGTCAGGGTTGCCACATCGAGGCATTGAACGTACAAGGCTGTACCGCTCTTAAGAATCTCTACTGCGGTTACAACAAGCTGACCTCAATCAACCTCTTCGGCGTTGAAAACCTTACCAACTTCAACATCGACGACAACGAAATCTCCAACATGATTATTTCAGGTCTGCCCTCGTTGAGCACCTTCATCTGCAGTGACAACCGTATGGCAACTCTCGCACTCCGCGACTGTAGCGCACTTATCGATGTAGTTTGCTCTTACAACGACTTGACAAGCTTCACCGTTGACAACTGCCCCAACATCCAGTATGTTGACTGCTCTTACAACGACCTTACCAGCTTGACATTGAGCAACCAGACATTCCTGCAGCGTCTTATCTGTAACAACAACCAGTTGACATTGCTTGATGTATCATTTGACCAGGCTCTTACCTACATCAACTGCCGTTACAACTACATTACCGACTTCCGTACAATCGGATGTAGCAGCCTATCGATGGTTGCATGCCAGTGGAACTATTAATGACAGCTTTTTCAAGTCGGCTTGACCGATGACTAAACATTAGAAAGGAGCGTAAGATCGAAAGGTCTTACGCTCCTTTCCTTTATTTGCCCATGTTGGTTTTTTTCACTAATTTTGCAGTCCTATGAAACGTATTAGAAATTTCTGCATAATAGCCCATATCGACCACGGCAAGAGCACTCTTGCCGATCGACTTCTTGAGTACACCAACACTATTGCCGCAAAGGACCTACAGGCACAGGTGCTCGACGACATGGATCTTGAACGCGAGCGTGGAATAACCATCAAGAGCCATGCCATACAGATGAACTACACTCTCGACGGCGAAGAGTACACGCTCAACCTCATCGACACTCCGGGACACGTTGACTTCTCCTACGAGGTGTCACGCTCAATAGCCGCCTGTGAAGGCGCATTACTCATTGTCGACGCATCGCAGGGCATCCAGGCCCAAACAATATCCAACCTCTACATGGCCATCGACAATGACCTTGAAATAATCCCGGTTATCAACAAGGTTGACCTTGACAGTGCAAAACCCGACGAAGTAGAAGACCAGATTGTAGAACTTCTCGGATGCAAACGCGAAGAGATAATACGTGCATCAGGAAAAACAGGTATAGGAATACCCGAAATACTTAAAGCCATAATCGAGCGCATACCCGCTCCCACCGGCGACCCCGAAGCTCCGTTGCAGGCATTGATATTTGACTCGGTGTTCAATCCGTTCCGAGGCATTATCGCCTACTACAAGATAGTCAACGGCACAATACGCAAAAACGACTTCGTGAAATTCGTATCGACAGGCAAGGAGTATCACGCTGACGAAATAGGCGTGCTGAAGCTCGACATGTCACCCCGCGAGGAGCTGTCGGCCGGCAATGTGGGATACATAATCTCAGGCATCAAGACCTCCAGGGAGGTCAGGGTCGGCGACACAATAACCCATGTCGACCGTCCGTGCAAAGAGGCCATCGACGGTTTTGAGGAGGTAAAGCCGATGGTGTTTGCCGGAGTCTACCCCATCGAAACCGAGGATTTCGAGAATCTGCGCTCATCGCTCGAAAAGCTGCAGCTCAATGACGCATCGCTCACCTTCACGCCCGAGTCATCGGCCGCTCTCGGATTCGGATTCCGTTGCGGCTTCCTAGGATTACTTCACATGGAAATCATTCAGGAACGCCTCGGTCGAGAGTTTGACATGGATGTCATCACAACCGTGCCCAATGTGTCCTACCGTGTATATGACAAAAAAGGCGTCATGACCGAGGTACACAACCCCTCCGGCCTACCCGACATCACGCTCATCGACCACATCGAAGAGCCCTACATAAGGTCATCGGTCATAACCGCAGCCGACTATATAGGTCCCATAATGACCCTTTGCCTCGGCAAACGAGGTGAACTTGTAAAGCAAGAATACATCTCGGGCAACCGCATAGAGCTGACATTTGACATGCCGCTTGGCGAAATCGTGATCGACTTCTACGACAAGCTGAAGTCGATATCCAAGGGATATGCATCATTTGACTACCACATCCACGATTTCCGTGAGTCGAAACTCGTAAAGCTCGACATCCTGCTCAACGGCGAGAGCGTCGACGCGCTAAGCACCCTGACCCACGCCGACAACGCCGTGACATTTGGCCGACGGATGTGTGAGAAGCTTAAAGAGCTCATTCCGCGTCAACAATTTGACATTGCCATCCAAGCCGCAATAGGTGCGAAGATAATCGCCCGCGAAACCATAAAGGCCGTGCGAAAGGATGTAACGGCAAAGTGCTACGGCGGTGACATATCACGTAAGCGCAAATTGCTGGAGAAGCAAAAGAAAGGAAAGAAGCGCATGAAACAGATAGGATCGGTTGAAGTTCCGCAAAAAGCTTTCCTTGCAGTACTGAAACTCGATTAGAACATAAGTTGTTATAATTACAGCATCATATTTTTTTCAATTTACATTTTTTATTATGGATTCGACACATATTGAAGAGCACGACACCTTCACCCACAGGGTCTATTACTCGGCCAAACGTGCGGTAAAGAGTCATGCTTCGGGAGGAAATGTGCTCATCGTAGCTACCATTCTCGCCCTTGTTGTTGCCAATATTCCGGGAATCAACCAGATGTACAATGATTTCTGGGAGCAAGAGATACGCCTTCAGGTAGGCTCATTCAACATTTTCAGCCACGCAGGCCATCCGATGAGCATGCTTCAGTTCATCAACGATGCGCTCATGGCAATATTCTTCTTCACGATAGGACTGGAAATAAAGCGTGAAGTACTTGTGGGCGAATTGAGCTCATTCAAACAAGCGCTTCTGCCTATCATCGCTGCAATAGGCGGCATGGTGGTGCCAGTGTGTATATACCTGCTGCTAAGCGCGGGAACCGACTTCACCAGCGGCGCAGCCATCCCCATGGCAACCGATATAGCCTTTTCGCTCGGTGTGCTTGCAATGCTCGGAAGCCGAGTACCTATATCGCTTAAGATATTCCTTACCACCCTCGCCGTTGTCGACGATATAGGCGGCATCATAGTCATTGCGGCATTTTACTCGACCCACATCGAAGCTATGCTTATTGTATATGCCCTCATACTGCTCGGAGTGTTGTTTCTCGGCTCGGTGTTCAAGATACAAAGTAAGATTTTCTACCTGTTGATAGGAACAATCGTGTGGTACCTCTTCCTAAACTCAGGAATTCATCCCACCATCGCCGGCGTGCTTGTGGCATTCTGTATCCCGGCGACGCCCGTGTTCCCGCCAAAGAAATATATCCAGACAATACGTCGTTCAATAGCCTATTTCAACGCCGAAGACGACGAACTGCTCAATCGCCGCTCGATATTGAACAAAGACCAGATGGACTGGCTTAAACAGATAGAGTCGGCATCGGATAAGGTGATCTCTCCTCTTCAGGAGCTTGAGGACTCGCTCCATCCCGTGGTCAACTACCTTATAATACCCATCTTCGCATTTGCCAATGCGGGCATTACATTATGGCACATGGACGCATCGGCCCTCGTAGGCGGCATCGGCCTTGCCATTATATGCGGACTTGTATTGGGTAAATTCCTCGGAATATTCGTGTTCTCATGGCTTACCGTGAAGCTGCATCTCGCACCAATGCCTCAATATTGCAACTGGAAGATGATGGCATCGATCTCAATGCTCGGAGGTATCGGATTCACCGTTTCACTGTTCATCGCCAACCTGTCGTTTGGTTCGATGGGCGCACACGGACTTGAACTTCTCAACAACGCCAAGCTTGGCATCGTAGTGGGTTCGCTTCTTGCCGGAGTGCTCGGCTTCATGATGCTGCATCACTTCCTGCCCAAGACACCGTGTGAAGACTCGGGCGAATGTTAACAGCACAAACAATCATCAACAAATAAGCAAATGCGGGATGTCCGATACCGGGCATCCCGCATTTACTATAAGGAACGATTAATCGCTATCTAAAAAACACGGCAATTATTGTCCCAGATATGTCTTGAGCAGCTTGCTCTTCTGCCCCTTCAAGCGTCGTATCGCTTTCTCCTTTATCTGGCGTACACGCTCACGGGTCAAGTCAAACTTAGCACCAATCTCTTCAAGAGTCATCTCCTGGCATCCTATACCGAAGAACATCTTCAGGATTTCGCGCTCACGCTCATGCAATTGGCGAAGTGCTCGCTCCACCTCCTTGGAAAGCGATTCCTGGGTCAAGGTGGCATCAGCCATGGGCGAATCGTCATTGGTCAGCACATCAAGAAGGCTGTTGTCCTCACCTTCAACAAACGGTGCGTCAACCGAAATGTGACGGCCCTGAACCTTAAGTGTGTCGGCAATCTTCTCAACGGGCACATCAAGTGCCTCGGCAAGCTCTTCGGCTGAAGGACGGCGTTCATTCTCCTGCTCAAACTTTGACAGTGCCTTACTGATTTTGTTGAGCGAGCCCACCTGATTCAAGGGCAGACGCACGATTCTTGATTGTTCGGCCAATGCTTGCAAAATGGACTGACGAATCCACCAAACCGCATAGGAAATGAACTTGAATCCTCGTGTTTCATCAAATTTCTGTGCTGCCTTGATTAGGCCAAGGTTACCTTCATTAATCAAGTCAGGAAGCGATAATCCCTGATTCTGATACTGTTTTGCTACAGAAACGACGAAACGCAAATTGGCACGGGTCAGCTTTTCAAGAGCGGCCTGATCACCCTGCCTGATTTTTTGAGCAAGTTCAACCTCCTCTTCTACAGTTATAAGGTCCTCACGGCCAATTTCTTGCAGATACTTATCGAGTGATGCGCTCTCTCGATTGGTGATTGACTTAGTAATTTTTAATTGTCTCATCTGTATATACACAAGATATTAAACGTACAAAGATACAAAATTCTATCCAAATTTCGCACGTTAAATGTAAGATTTATGGATAAAGGATTTAATATTATAACATTTTCAAGTTATGTTAAGTCATCCCAATTAGCTATTTTCAAGATTTAATAGGTAAACTTAAGTATTTTAACACATAAAAAAACGTGCCACGCCGATTTGCCCGGCATGGCACGCTCATCCAATTATGTTACGCTCGGTAGTTTGACAGTTGCATTTTCATGAATCTTTTTTGCTGGCACGCTTGCACGTGTCAAATTTTATTACTATCTTTGTAGCACCGTGTAGCAATCAACGGCAGGGCGGCATAATATGAAGCTGAAAATAACCAAGACAAAAAAGACTTCCATCCTTTATGTACAGAAGGCATACAGGGACAAGAACGGCAAAAGTACCTCAAGAATCCATGAGCGCCTTGGAACGCTTGAGGAAGTTCGTCAGAGATGCGGAGACAGAGATCCTGTTGAATGGGCCAGGGAATATATCGCCAGGCTTACGGCACAGGAGAAGGAGGGCCGGCAGGTGATAATATCACGTCTGTCGCCCACAAAGCTTATTGAAAAAGGCGAGGCTCAGAGTTGCGAGAGCGGATATCTGTTTCTTAAACGGCTGTACCATAAGGTCGGGATGGACAGGATATGCGAGGCAATCTCACGTAAACATAAGTTCGACTTCGATTTCAACAAAGTTCTGGAGCTGATGGTCTACGAACGGCTTTTGAGACCGGCTTCAAAACTAGGTAATTATCGCAGGAGCGGAAGCTATATCGAGCCTTTTGATATAGAAAAACAGCATAT